>JAYSWI010000575.1:0-9911 GCA_043718125.1 Flavobacteriales bacterium | reverse complement strand
GTTGAAAAACAAACCTATAAACTCCACAAACTATATGTGCTCACCAAAATGCAAGGCACAGGTTTGGGAAAAATGTTGTTGGATGAAGTGGAGAAACGTGCAAGGACAAAAGGAGGCAGAACATTACTTCTGCAAGTAAATAAAAACAACAAAGCAAAATATTTCTATGAGCGCAACGGATTTGTAGTGGATCATGAGTTGGTGGTGGATATAGGAAATGGATTTGTGATGGATGATTATGTGATGAAAAAATTGATTTGAAGTACAGAAAATTTTGTTAATTAGGTTTTCATAAATATAAATCTGTTTCCTTCGGTGTGTGGAAGTGAACGCTTTTGACTAAGCACGAAGGCCGCAAGAGAAGGGGTTCTCTATACTGCTTATCCACTTCACAACAATGAGTAAAATGGAAGCCCCGTACTTTCTTTTTTCAAATTCTTCAACTTTCTCAACTCCTTATACATTTGGCCCTCTCACCTTAATTAAAAATAAAATCATAAAGGATGAACATTACACAAATACAAGACCTCATCAAGTTCGTTAGTAAAAGCGGAGTTAGCGAAGTGGCCATTGAACAGACCGATTTCAAAATCGTGATCAAAACGCATGAGCCACAGGGCAAAGGAAAAGCCCAAGAGTTTATTCAAGTAGCCGCACCGCCAATAGCTCAAGTGGCCATAGCAAATCCTACTCCTGTGGCTGTTGCGCCCGTTGCAGAAGCTAAGGACAATTTGATAGAAGTGAAATCGCCAATGATTGGCACCTTCTATCGTTCCGGTGGGCCGGACAAACCTTCGTTTGTGGAGGTGGGCACGGTAATAAAAGTGGGCGACACGGTGTGCATTATTGAAGCCATGAAACTTTTCAACGAAATAGAAAGTGAAGTGAGCGGAACGGTTGTAAAAGTGCTGGTGAACGACAGTACCCCGGTGGAATTTGATCAGCCACTTTTCTTAGTAGAGCCGAATTAAAACTTATTGATTTGTTGACTTGTTGATTTGTTGATTGAGCTAGGGGTTCAGTCGGAAAATCAACAAGTCAACAACTCTAAAAATATTTAAATCAAAAAAAAAACGCTTTTATGTTCAACAAGATTCTTATAGCCAACCGAGGTGAAATTGCTTTGCGCGTGATACGCACCTGCAAAGAAATGGGCATAGCCACAGTGGCCGTTTATAGCACAGCGGACCGCGATAGTTTGCATGTGCGTTTTGCTGACGAAGCTGTTTGCATCGGCCCGCCACAAAGCAAAGATTCTTATTTAAAAATTTCGAGCATTATTGCCGCTGCAGAAATAACCAATGCTGATGCAATTCATCCGGGCTATGGTTTCCTGTCTGAAAATGCCACCTTCAGCAAAGTGTGCAAAGAAAATGGAATAAAATTCATTGGCGCATCGCCCGAAATGATAGATGCAATGGGCGATAAGGCATCGGCAAAACAAACCATGATTGACGCAGGTGTGCCTTGCATTCCGGGCAGCGCTGGCATTCTCGAAAGTCTTGAAAATGCGGTTGAAGTAGCCAATCAAATAAAGTATCCGGTGATGATGAAAGCTACTGCTGGTGGCGGTGGCAAAGGAATGCGCGTATGTAACAACGATGCTGATGTGGAAGAAGCTTGGGACAAAACAAGGCGCGAAGCACTTGCAGCATTTGGCAATGATGGCATGTACATGGAAAAATTTGTTGAGGAGCCACGCCATATCGAAATTCAAATTGCAGGTGATAAATTTGGAAAAGCATGCCACCTCAGCGAGCGCGATTGCTCCATACAACGCAGACACCAAAAGCTTTGTGAAGAAACGCCCTCGCCATACATGACCGATGAGCTGCGCGAAAAAATGGGACAAGCTGCCATAAAAGCCGCAGAGGCCGTGAAGTATGAAGGCGTAGGAACGGTAGAATTTCTTGTGGACAAAAACCGCGATTTCTATTTCATGGAGATGAACACCCGTATTCAAGTGGAACACACCATTACAGAGGAAGTTATCAATTACGACTTAGTAAAGGAGCAAATAAAATTAGCTGCGGGGGATCCAATTTCCGGTCGGAATTATTACCCAAAGATGCATAGCATACAATGCAGAATAAATGCAGAAGATCCATTCAAAAATTTCACGCCATCTCCAGGCAGGATTACTTCTTACCATTCTCCAGGCGGTCATGGTGTAAGGATTGACACACATGCTTATGCCGGTTATGTTATTCCACCACATTATGATTCTATGATTTCAAAGCTTATTGTAGTTGCTCAAACGCGCCAAGAAGCCATTACGAAAATGGAACGCGCGTTGGATGAATACATCATAGAGGGAATAAAAACCACCATCCCATTTCATCAGAAATTAATGAAGGATCCAAAGTTCCGATCCGGAGATTTTACTACCAAGTTTATGGAGACGTTTGAATTTTGATTGTTATGGTTTGTTGCGAACATTCTGATGCCATACTAAACCATGAACTACCAATTAGACAATTACAACTTCAACAGCAAACGCACGCTCATCCGTGTTGATTTCAATGTGCCGCTGGACGAGCATTTCAACATCACTGATGACACTCGAATTAGAGCGGCCTTGCGCACCATCAATAAAATAAGAGACGATGGCGGCAAGGTCATTTTGATGTCACATTTGGGAAGACCAAATGGTGGACATGATCCAAAATTTTCGCTCTCGCATTTGGTAAAACATATTTCCAAAACGCTAGGTGTGGAGGTGAAATTTATAGCTGACTGCATTGGAGAAAAAGTAAAATTGGTGGTGGATGCGATGCAAAATGGCGATGTTGTTTTACTCGAAAATTTGCGCTTTTACAAAGAAGAAGAACTGGGGGATGAATTTTTTGCAAGTCAACTAGCAGCCAATGCGGATCTTTATGTGAACGATGCATTTGGCACTGCGCACCGAGCGCATGCAAGCACAGCAGTGATTGCAAAATTTTTCCCCACCGACAAACTGTTGGGATACTTGATGGAAGATGAAGTAAAGAGCATCGACCGCGTTCTGAACTCAAATGCAAAACCGGTAACAGCGATAATTGGGGGATCAAAAGTTTCTTCCAAAATCGCAATTATTGCAAATTTGATGAACTCCGTGCACAACATTATCATAGGTGGTGGTATGGCTTTCACCTTCATCAAAGCGCAAGGCGGTAAGATTGGTTCCTCATTGGTTGAAGATGATAAACTTGAAATGGCACTGCGTTTAATTTCTATTGCAAAGGATAAAAATGTAAACTTGTTGTTGCCCATAGATGCCATCATTGCTGACAAATTTGCCAACAATGCGAACATAAAGCAGTGCGCGATAAATGCTATACCCGATGGTTGGAGCGGTCTTGATATTGGCCCTCGTACTATCGAAATTTTTAATCAAACCATTCTCCAATCACAAACCATTTTGTGGAATGGGCCAATGGGTGTTTTCGAAATGGAAAACTTCGCTCATGGAACAATAGCCCTTGCAAATACACTTGCTGATGCTACTGCCAAAGGCGCATTCACGTTGGTGGGTGGAGGCGATAGCGTTGCTGCAATCAATCAATTCGGTCTGGCCGACAAGGTGAGTTACGTAAGTACAGGAGGTGGCGCCATGTTAGAAGCGCTGGAGGGAATTGACTTACCTGGAATTGCCGCCTTGAAAAACTAGAGGAATTTTTGCAAAAATTTCTAAGGCTGATATTTTTAGTTCTCAAGAATTTTTGTTCGTACAATTTATCTAGCCCTGTTGTGTTGTCATAACTCCACAGACTGATTTTTTTTCCATTAACCTCATCATCCAAAAGCAAGATGTACTGCTTAGAAACAAAAGATCTCACCCACCGTTTTTCTGGCAATGAAGTGGTGCTTAACAACATCAATTTACAAGTAAACAGCGGTGCCATCTATGGTTTTCTTGGGCCAAATGGTGCGGGCAAAACCACTACGCTTAGGCTCGTTCTGGGGCTGCTCAAAAAACAACGAGGCGACATCTACATATTCGGAAAACCATTCGAAAAAAACCGAGTGGATCTTTTGAGAAGCATTGGTTCGTTGATAGAAACTCCATCGGTGTATGGCCATCTTAGTGCAATGGACAATTTGGGTGTGCTTCAAAAAATATATCAATGCAAAAAAACGAGGCTGGCTGAAGTGCTTGAATTGGTTGGGCTTTCTGAAGTAGGAAATAAAAAAGCAAGCAAGTTTTCGTTGGGGATGAAACAACGATTGGGAATTGCAATTGCATTGCTCAACAATCCATCACTTCTAATATTGGATGAGCCAACAAACGGTCTTGATCCAAATGGTATTCTTGAAATACGCGAGCTACTGAAAACGTTGAATCAACAACATGGTGTTACCATCATTATCTCAAGTCATTTGCTTTCTGAAATTGAAAAATTGGTAACACACATTGCCATAATAAATAAGGGGAATTTGATGTTTCAGGGTACGCTAAATGAGCTGGTGAACAAGCAGCAGCAAGCATCCAATATTTTTATTGAAACCAATGACAACGCCTTGGCTTTACAAATTATAGAACGCAATATGGTGAGTGCAAACATCGAAAATGGCAGAATTGTAATGGCTGCCATTTCTAAAACGCAGCTTGCAGACATCAACAAACAACTGGTGCAAAACTGCATTGATGTATTCGAATTATACGCTGCTAAAAACAATTTAGAAACAGTTTTCATGGACCTGATAAATACATAAATCATGATTACCACATTCATTCATAGCGTACAAAGCGAATGGCTCAAAAAGAAACGGAGTGCCGCATTTTGGCTGACCTTTATCGGTGGCCTTTTTATTCCTCTTATTATTTTTATTGCTAGAATAGCAGAACCCGAAAAGCTGGCGGCAGAGCAAGCAGAGCCTGAATTTTGGAAAATTCATTTTGGAAATTCATGGCAGCCGATGGCAATGTTTTTACTGCCTTTCGGAATTATTCTAGTCACTAGTTTGGTGACACAAATGGAATTCAAAAACAATTCGTGGAAACAATTGCACGCACTTCCCCAATCGCTCACCACTGTGTTTTTTGCCAAACTGACCGTGATACTTTTGATGATGCTTCAGGTTTTTGTTCTCTTCAATATTGGCATTTATTTATCAGGGGTTTTACCCAGCCTCTTCTTCAAAGATGTTTTGTATCCCGCAGCAGACTTTCCTTTCATGGGATTTCTAAAAGGCAACACCAAGTTTTTTATCGACTGTTTGCCCATCGTTGCACTTCAGTATATACTCAGTTTACAATTCAAAAATTTCCTTGTACCCATCGGAGGTGGTCTTGCTATTTACATAGCGTCCATGATATCGATGAATTGGAAATACGCGTATTTGCTACCATACACATATTGCCCATTAAATTTTATTGGCCGCATTCTAAGAGGCACTCAACCCATGAGTATTCACTTGTTAGCACTTTGCTATTTCGTAGTTTTTACAGTCATTGGTTATTTGCTTTTTATAAATAAAAAGGAGAAGGGATAATTCTGAATTTCAAAAAAAATGGCCGCCTCCTTTTTGAGAAGCGGCCATTTTTTTTAGACTAATGTCCTGTTTATTTCAATGCGATTTGTTTGGTATCAGCTTCCATCACTTTATTGAAAAATTCTCTGAACTCAGCATAATCCTTTACTTCCAAATATTCCTTTTTCAATTTGAATTCGCGGGTTGCCACAAGTTTGCTGCCTTGCTTGACGTAGCTAATGCTATAGTCTGCCACGCTGCATGTGTGCTTTGCATTCTTCGGAACTTCTGCCAGTGTTTTGCCTGTTGGAACCGTGAAAGTCAAAATTTCTCTTTCGATTTCAGCACCGAATTTTTTAAACATGACGAATGGAAACTTTCGTGTTTCTAAAGAAATAAAATCCAGCGACTCTTGCTTGTCAGCCCATGGCAATTTGAATATTTTCATGCCCACCACATCATTTACTTCATTGGTCACTCTGTATTTGTAGTTGTAATGAATGGTGTCCTCGCGCCCTTGCAGATTGCCAAAAGACAGTGATAAAAGTTTTACTTGGTTGCTATGCCCGGAAGCAATTGCATTGGTCATGTTTTTTTCTTGCTCTGTTTTGCCAATGTCAGCATAGCCATTGCGTGTGCTGCTGGCCTGGTCGCCACTGCGTATTGTTTTGCGTGCAACTATCAAGTCTGTGCCTTCCACAGTAAGTTCTGTTGTTCTTTCAAAACTATTCATGGGTCTGTTCTTAGGCGACAATGTTGAAAGCCCTTCAAAGGTGCTGTCCACATCATTAGGGATCAAAAGCACTCTTGCATTCACATCCATTTCCGGTAAACTTGTGAACGAAAGTTTTTGATTGGTCAGTTCAACATAATAAGGTTTGCCATCACATATTGCCCTTGCTATGCAATGATTGAAGGCAATACTTGGCAGGTTCAAATGTTCGCGACCATTGTCCTTGGTGTCCACCAATAGCAAGTTTGCTTTTATCCCCACCTCCTTGCACATAGCCACGAACAATGTGCTTACATCTTTGCAATCGCCCAACTTGGTGCGCAAAGTTCTGGATGCCTTTTGTGGAATGATTGGCCCTTGGCGAAATGGCACTTGACTATAACTTACATTTTGCACGATATGATTGTAAATCATTCTTGCCTTTTCCAACTCTTTCATTCCTGATGGAGCTTCTGCAAATATTTCTGCTACCGTTTCCTTTATTTCAAAATCTTGTTTGGCGTGTGTGGTAGAAAGATCGTTGTACCAATTGGCCACAAACTTCCAGTCGGGCATAGTGGTTAAGTCCAACGTTGGTGCAATGTCAATAAGCGGTGGCATTGCGTTTTCACTCTTCAACGATTTTTGTTTGGTAGCTTCCCACACATACAGTTTCATGTCTTCCACATCGGTCACCTTTGGCTCTATGCTGCCATTAAGAATTTCATGCTGAAAAACAAAATCTTTTGGCACCAACATGCTATAGCGTGTCAATTGGGCCGGCATAAAATATTGAAAACTGAATTGATCCCAAATGTGTTTTGCAAGTTTGCCGAAGTTGTAGTTGCGCAATCGATAACTGATGTGAATGGCATCGCCAATTTCGAGGTCTGTAAACACTGCGTGGTTGTTGCTTAGTTCTGCATCCAACTTACTACCATCTGCTTTATACACCTCGGCTTTGTCCACTATCAATCGTTGAGTGCCGCCATAACCAATGCGGTATTCTTTCCAGTTATCAATCCCGGATTGGTTGTGAACTTTGATCAACAATTCCACTTTTTCTTCCGATGCGCCTTCCGGATAAACAAGGCGTTGATTGTCATATATCAACATGTGGCTATCGTCATCAGGGAAGTCAGTTGCGGGTGGCGAATTCTTAAATACTTCCTCCGCATCCACTTTTTCGAACTTGTCAAATAGCTCTTCCTTGTCTTGCAGTTTGCGCAATTGCTCCCGTGCATCATAAGAGGTTGGTGCCAAATAAATAGTACGTTCATACAATCTTTCGGCCTCTGTGTTTTCCTTTTTTTGCTCTGCTATGTTGGCCAACAATTCTGATGAGTGACCGATGTATGGCTTAAATTCAAATACTTTTTTCGCATAAGCTTCGGCTATATCATAATTTTTGAACGCAGTGTATAACGAGGTGAGGCCCTCATAAATAGCTACATTGTACGGTTCATTTACTATCTTTTTTTCCAGCATTGCGATCACCGGCTGATACATTCCAAGCTCAATCATATCATCAATCAGAACTCCCTCAACACTGCCATTGTTATTTTTTTTCATGAATTTTTGAAGTATCCCAATACTTCCTGCACCAGCTCCCTTTTGTTTCAACACGTTGTAATAATCAAGAAGTGCCGAAGCGTCCTCAGGATTTTTTTTGTAATAATCAGTTACTGCTTTATCACGGTCTTCAAACTTTTGCCTTTGCCCCATGATACTTATTTTTTCTTGTTCGATGTAGCTGCTGTTGCCATACAAGTTTTCTATTTCTGCAACTAATTTTTCATGCTCATCAAAGTCTTCTCTTTCCCAAGCATCACTAGCCAAAATTTGCAACGTGATAATACTTTTTGGGTCATTCTTTTTTAGCCTTTCTCTTTCTTTTGTTAAGTCCGTTACGTTGTTGTCCCTAGCAAAAGCTTGAATTGCAAATACACTAACAAGTGTATTGTTTGGTGCCAATGATGATGCTATTTTCATTGTCTTGCGCGACTCGTATTTCTTGTCGTTGCGCAAATATGCGTTGGCCAACAACAAATGTGAAAGCAGATCTTTGGGATTTTTTGTCACTTCATTTTCATAGAAAGATTCGGCAAAAACGCTGCGTGATTCCGAATTATATCCATCCGCTTTTTCATAGTCACAATTTTTACTTGTGGAAGTAATGCCCTTAAGTGGGTTTCCATTGTCATCACATATTCGCAGCATAAAATTCGCAGCTCCTGCCTCGCTTTCTCCTATCTGAATCAACAGCCTGTTATCTCCTTTGTTTAGCTCAATACTGTTGATATAAGTATCCAAATCACAATTGCGCTCTTCTTGTTCTTTGAAAATGAGTTTGTCGTTTACCCAAACTTTTACAGATCCAGAAACACCGGTGTAAATCCAAGCTTTCTGCGCAGTCGGGCTTTGCACAAAAGTTTGGGCATACATAATTGAATTTCCAAAATAGAAATAGTTTTCAAAGTCAAACCAACGGTTTTTTTTCTCCTGCGGAACGTCATACCACTGTACTTCTGCTTCCACCTTGTTTGAGAATTTAGCACTCGCTTCTGGTTCTTCCACAGGCCCAAATGTTTTGTTGAAACCACTGCCACTTGTATTATCAAAAGTGCCTGCCACTTGCCAGTTTTGTATGCTTCCGATCTTGTTGTATTCCACCCAAGCTTTTTTGTATTGATTGGAATAAACCTGATGGTCGCCCATCCTCTGACTGATCATTGCTTTTATTGTTCCATTACATTTTGGGTCAGCCAACATTTTCTTGAACGAAGCATGATCTTCTTTTGATAATTTGTTGGTGCCGCTAAAACCCATAGTGGTGGACCAAAGAGCATAGACAGCATTGTAAGGATCGGTGCTGGCATTTATGAATTTGAGAAATGATAAATGTGCTTTTGCATCCTCGCCAGCACTGTATTGTAGCATCGCAAGCGATAGCCAAGCATTGGCCGCATCACTGCCAGTGGTGGCTTCTGTAAATAATTTTTCTGCCTCAGCTCTTTCATTTTTATTAAAAGCTTGCCAGCCTTTCTCATAAGCACTTTGTGAATAACTGATACCTGCAGAAATAATAAAGGTGCTCAATAGCACCAATTTCAGAAATATTGATTTCATAATTGTAACGAAAATTTTTGTAATTGTTGAAGCAATAATAAGCATTTACGCCTGACAAGAATGGAATTTATTGATGCACAATGGACTGCGAAACATGACGCAATAGAGGAATTGTAAATGAGATTCTCAAGAAAAACAATTCATGGAAAATGCAGCGTTGGATTAAGACAATTTGAAAATATCAATAGGTCTTTAAATGTCTTGTAATTGAACTTATAGAAACTGCATTTTTCGTGGCATATATAATGCGGTTTGAAAAACTGACACTACTCTAAAAGATCCACTAGTAGCAACAGTCCAAGCCTTACGCTTTTAGTTTTTTTGCAAGTATTTCATTTAATTTTTTTCATCATCACGATATATTATTTGTTTATTATTACGTCCCAAAAAGAGCTAAATGAATAAGTTGCGGTTTGCTTTTGTAATATTATCCCTAGCCATTTGCATGTGGTTTTCTTCTTGCATACCAAAGGATACTCTAGGGCCATACCTAGCCGACCTAATTGTCTCAGAGGATGAGATTTTTGATGAAAATGACGATATTGATAAAACTTTGAGTTGGCATCCAGGTGAAACAAACTATCTTGGCATTTATGCCAATGACAATGTATCG
>JAYSWI010000574.1:0-3257 GCA_043718125.1 Flavobacteriales bacterium | reverse complement strand
ATAGTCTCCACGCCAGTTCCCCCGAAAATCCAAAATTTGGTCTCCTCCTTCCTCATGACTGAGGCAGGAAGCCGTATCCAACATGAGCACCCCACCTGGATTATGTGCGGCTGCACCTGATGCAATGTTGCAACCAACCAACGTTACACCAGCATTTCCAGGTGCAAACTTTCCACTAAGGGGGCTTAAACCATTTACATTGCTTATTGTGATTTGTGCGCCAATCAAAATGGCTCCTGCGTTGCCGTGCGAAAGAACTACAAGCTTTCGGATATTGTTACCTGCACCCAATGCAGTTAGAATAGTTGTAGCAATATCCCTAACCGAGGTGCCATCAAGTATGCGTATCCTGGCCAATTGCGCTGTTGGAATAGTGCGATCGGCTTGCAGTATGTAATAAAATTCTGTATCAGCAGCATTATGTGCTGCGTAGATGTAAATAGTTTTTTCCATTTTTTTTCTAAGAGATGATGTTTATTATGTGCTTTCAAGGATAAAAAAAAACTGATTCTTTCGCAGTTTACGAGTATTGAAAATGGTATTCAAAGAAGTCTAATTTTGATAGCAAGAGCGTAAAAACCTACACCCCGATGGGGTTTATTAATTCCTAGTATTATATTTTCTACAAACATGACATCCCGCTGGGATTAGCACCAGTGCATAAACAGTAAACCTGAACTTGTGCAAGTTTTTTTTTTGAAACTTGCTACTTGTAAACTTAGAAAGAATTAGATAAATAAAAATTGATAATCATTACCGGGTTTCTGTGGCTTTTATTTTTCAGGCACAAGCACGAAGTAGCCGTAGTTAGCTAAATCGAAAAAACGAATTGCCAAATTTTTGAGGTCATCCGAATCTAGGTTGGTGTAATAATCATCAAATTCTTTTTGAGTCATTATTTCATCACTATACATTCCACGGTTTAGCAATCGTTGCAGCCAGTAGCTGTTTTCTGATAATGCAATTTCACGTTCGCGTTTGAAGTTTTCACGAATCTTAACGAGGTCTTCTTCACTGCAACCGTTTTGTTTTACTTTTTCTATTTCAGCAAAGGCCGCAGCGGTAAGTGACTGCACATTTTCGGGGCCACATCC
Organism: Flavobacteriales bacterium; assembly: GCA_043718125.1. Lineage (GTDB taxonomy): Bacteria > Bacteroidota > Bacteroidia > Flavobacteriales_D > Sanyastnellaceae > JANNVZ01. The sequence continues at coordinate 2,163 of JAYSWI010000574.1, read as the reverse complement.
AAACGAAACGTTGATGCTCGATTCTACTTTAGGTATGCGTGCAATAAAGCCATTGCAACCCACACCATAAGTGCCACCCTGCTCTTCGCGAAGCGATTCGCGCAATTTTATCTGCATCAATTTCATGAGCGATTGCATATCCATATTTTCTTGAGCAGTGTATTCTGCTTTTCCATAGAAATTAATACTCACTGAACTTTTGGGTTCGATGCCGCGATGTACAGTGCGCTCTACTTTTCCACTCGGACGTGTTACCCCGATATCGGTCCAGTTTTCTTTTTCGCCAGCAGGGAGTGATGCGATATAAAGCGTTACAAAATTTCGAAGAATGGCCTCATCGAAATTACCTACGAATGCAAAAACAAAATCTCCTGCATCATTAAATCGATCGTTGAATATTTCAAGCGCCCGTTGGTGGTTGGTTAGTTTGAGGGTTTCGGAAGTAACCGCCATTCTACGTTTGTGATAGTTGTTCATCACTGCGCGCACAGAGTCTTGAAAGGCATTGCCCGGATCAACACTGCGGTTTTCAAGAAATGTATTTTGTTGTTTGATGAAAGAATTAAAACCATCCACATCGGTACGTGGAGTTTGAAATCGCGTATGAATTTGTTGAAAAAGAAATTCTAAATCTTTGGGCGAAGCACTGCCATTGAAAGACTCAGAGGTTTCTCCAATGCTTGTATTTACAGCGGCAATTTTTCCTTGTTTGTATTTGTCGTATTGATTCTGTGTGAAATTTCCAATGCCCGAATTCTGCACCACCGATGAGGCGAAGAGGGCGGAATAATATTCGGAATCTGAATACTTGCCCGTTCCTCCAAAACTGGATGCGCTAAACATTACTTGGTCGTTCTTGAAATCTGTTTTCTTCCAAAATATTCTGGCTCCATTTGACAATTTCAATTCGGAATAATCGAATTCTTTGTTGTAAGTTTCCGCGACAATTGTGCCTGCTGCCGGCATTTTTTCGATGAGCGGTTTGGCGGGCATTTCATCAATGTATGGTGCCATTTTTTGTGCGCTTGTTTCAGAAAATATTTTTCGAATAGCATTGTCATCAGGAATGGCGACACCCTCTTTTTCCGGTGCAGTAATTATCACTGTACAATTTTTTCCTTGATTGTTGATCCACTTTTGGGCCATAGCGTTTACCTCAGTTAGCTGCACTCCTTCAAGAAAAGTTTTATAGAAATTAGCTGTAAATTCAATGCCGGGAACTGGTGCGCCCGAAAGGAAGTACTGCACCAATTCACCCACCAAACGCGATGATTCTGTTTTGTCTTTTTCCGCAAGCGCACTTTCTATACTGCGCATCAAGCTCAATTTTGAACGGTCAAGTTCTGTTTGTGTAAATCCATGTTGGCGCACACGTTCATTTTCATCTAGCAATGCACGCAGCCCCCGTTCTATTCCATCGCCCGCCACCATTGCAAAAGAAGAGTAGGCAGATTTGGTGCGCACCAAACCGCCAAAAGAAGAATTTCCAAAAGTGAAAGGCGGATTTCCGGACTTGCGCAATTCGCCCAAACGACCGCCAAGCATTGAATTGTACAAGCGATTGATAAGCATTTGTCTATAATCAGATTGCGTTTTTATTGCGAATAAGTTGTGCTTGTAAATTATTTCTATAGCAGCATTGGTGGCCTCTTTGTCAGTTGCATTCACAATGCGCAACTCGTCCGAATCTGGCATGGCCCAAGCCTGAACCGGACGTGGAGCCGCAGGGTTTTTAATAGGCTCAAAATGTTTTTTCACGGTGGCTTCCATTGCGTCCACATCTACATCGCCCACAATGATTATCGCCATGTTGTCGGGCCTGTACCAATCGTAGTAAAATTGTTTTATGCGCTCGTGCGTAGCGCCCTCCACAATTTCTTTTTTGCCTATGGGCAATCTGTGTTCATAGCGCGAACCCATGAAAAGGACAGGATATGTTTTGCGGTTCATGCGCTCATCAGCACCTTGGCCAAGCCTCCACTCTTCCACCACCACACCACGCTCTTTGTCAATTTCCGCAGCATCGAACGACAAGTTGTGCGCCCAGTCTTCCAGAATTTGCATGCCAGTAGTAACGTATTCGGCATTGTCGGTTGGAACTTGCATCATGTAAACCGTTTCATCAAAACTGGTGTAAGCATTAAGGTGCGGGCCAAACTTGGT
>JAYSWI010000573.1:0-3258 GCA_043718125.1 Flavobacteriales bacterium | reverse complement strand
GCAAAAACAAAAAAATTCTCTGCCGTATTGCTTCAGGTCTATTCCAAACTGGCCAAGTTGGACTACATCGGGAAAAAGGAAGATCCAGGAATAATAGTAGCAACAAGAACCGCCAAAGAAGCCGAGAAAAAAACAGGCAGCTCAAAAGGAAGTATATGGCTTGAGTAGGGACAGGCCTTGCGCCTGTCCCACTGTTAGAACCAGCCCTGTCCACATATCCAACCCAGCCCTGTCCACATATCCAACCCAGTCCTATCCATTATCTACACTGCTACCGCCCACGCACAACCACCCGATTCGCACAAGAAAAACCAAAATCAAAAAAATAAAAAATGGAACCCATAAACACCCAAGAACGCAACACCGCCCTAGTCAAATTTATCGGAATATTTGTGGTCACCATGCTGGTGGTATTGATGGCCGCATTCTTCGGAATGATTATTCCCACCAAGGAAAACAAATCTTTGAAGAAAGAAAACACACAGTTGGGTGATCAATTGCGGGCACAAGATCAAATATTGGCAAAGATGGACAGCCTCGAACTGTGGATGATAGAACTGGGAAGACCAGGTGCGGACATCAATATGACCGACATCAGAATATCGCGCATGTTGGCCGAAATGCAGGCTTATGAAAATGACAGCACCACTTTGGGCAAAATAATGAAGAACGTGAACGTAGCCTATGCATCATTGAAGAATGAAAAGATGAACATGCACAGCACAGTTGGAAGCAGCGATGAAGAAATAAAAAAATTGAAGGAGGATATGGAAGAATTAGAAGAAGATTTGAAGGACTGTGAAAAAGCAAAAGTGGATATGATGATGAAGATGGGAAGTTGATTCAGTAACCACTCTTTAGTGTTTGCAAGCGCATTCATTTTTTCGCCTATTCAGCTATGAATCATCGCCTTCAATCAGGTCTCCAGTTTCGAATAAGAGAGCACCCAACTTGTAGAAAACTTGGCCTTTCTACTCATGTGGCAAAAGGTGTTGTCACCTTCGTTGGAGAAACGCATATTAGTTTTATAGTTATCAAAGGCACTGCGCATGGTGCAGAAATAATGGCACATTGTAGTTTCGAAAAATTTCAAATTTATTTTAGCATCATTCCTTTTGATCCAATTATTTTGGATGCAATTGTGTCTCGCGAAGCACTCAAAATATTTCCTGATGATTTCGAGTATTGAATTTACCTTTAAATTTTTCTAAGTTGGATCAACATGAAATTTCTATATTTCCAACCGCTTATACCAAGACTACTTAAACTGCTTTATGAAAAGTTTCGCATTTACTTTCATATTTCTAATCGCAACCACGCATCTAATGTCTCAAAGCACTTGGAATGTGGGATGGAGCCCTTATGGCGGTGTTAGCAACATTGGCATCAACCCAGCAATAGCCGATAGCAGACATTATTTGGATGTCAATCTTTTGAGTTTTCAATACCAAACTTCTTATGATAACCTAGAACGAAATGTGCTAAAATTCAATACACTTTCGTTGCAAGAAAGATTTTTGGCATCGCAAAACAACGCCTCCACACCACTCTATTTGGATGAAAATTACAACATACAATTACCATCCATTTTGTTTGCCCCCGGCAGAAAAAGTAATAACAATTGGGCAGTTGCTCTCAGTACTTTTCACAACAGCGTCTTGAATATTTCGGATGCAGCAAATGCAAACCTTGCCCAAATATTTGTTTTTGATCAGTCATTCCAAAGCGATGATTCTACAAGAACGTCATCGGACTTGCAATTCACTTACACTTCTTGGATGGATTACCACGCTACTTTTAGTATGGTGGTGTTCAATAAAGAAAAACATTTCATCAAGATGGGCTTGAGCGGAATATTGTCGCAAGGCAGCAATTATGTTCATTCTTCGTTTGATAATTTATCACTAGATACCGCCAGCAACAACAGTATTGCAGCAACCGCAATTTCTTCAAATTATTCCGAATCGCTTTCCACCACAGAAAATTATTTCTACAACAAAAATGCAAATAGGCCGCTTGCCTTTTCGGGCGATATTGGATTGGTGTATGAGTACCGTTCGCTAGGCGATGGAACAGAATATATGATGGATGGCTTGATTTGGAAAGACCAAGAAAAGGCAAAACATAAATTGGCCATTGGAATTTCTTATGCGGTGCAAAAAAAAATAAGCTATCTAAATGTGAATGATTGGAAATTAAATGGACTCACTTCACAAAATTTTTCTGTAACAGATCTGGAGCTTATTAATGAGATCGATCATTATGAAAATAAAATTGTAGCACCACTTTTTGATTCAATAGGAACTGTTGAAAAGGCAATTACAGTTCCAGCGCGATTGTCTTTTTTTGCGGACTATCATATCAAGAAAGGGTTGGGTATAAACGTGACAGGTTCCTACTTTTTAAATAGTAAAAACAATACCGATGGAGTGAATGTTTTTATGCCAAACACTATCACCACATGTTTCAAATTTGAAGAACCCCGCATAGGAGTTTATGTTCCAATTTCATATAAACAATGGAGCATGTTGAGTGATGGAATAGCACCACGAAAAGACAAACTCACAGTAGGCGCAGCTATCCGATTTGAGGTGATTTATGCAGGAGTGGATTATGGTATTGGTGCAGAATCAAAACAACGCGCATTTCAATTGAACTTCGGGCTTAAAATTCCCATCAGATATAAAAAGCAGCCCGACATGGACAATGACAAGGTGAGCGACAAGTTCGACAAGTGCATGAAAGAACCCGGCTCAATTACAGCCTTTGGTTGTGCGGACACCGACCTCGACTCCATACCAAATTCTATAGACGTTTGTTTTGAAATATTCGGGCTAAAAAAATTCAAAGGATGCCCCGATAGTGACAACGACAGCATACCCGATAATTATGATGATTGCGATAGTATTCCGGGCCTTCTGATATTTAATGGATGTCCTGATTACGATATGGATTCCATTCCATATCCCGAAGACCTATGCGATAGTTTGGCAGGGCCTGCAGAAACGCACGGTTGCCCAGACAAAGACCGCGATGGAGTGTTTGATCCTTATGACCGATGCGAAATGATAGCAGGAAATAAAAACACCAAGGGCTGTCCCGATAGAGACAATGATCAGGTAGCAGATATGGACGACAAATGCCCTGATGCCGCTGGTCCGCTGGACACGCCTGATGCCGAAGGATGCCCCGACAGCGATAATGATGGCATACACGATGCGAAGGACGAGTGTAAAAATGTACAAGGCACACCCTACT
>JAYSWI010000572.1:0-9958 GCA_043718125.1 Flavobacteriales bacterium | reverse complement strand
TGCCTTTACCGGACCCAATCCTGTGCCGGCATTGCCCATCAAACTTCCCAATGAACCACCTCCTTGACCGGCAATTGCTGCTGCCACCGCTCCACCGTGTTTGTCATCTCCGGCAGCTCTTATACCTGCGGCTTGCATCAATATGGATACGTTTTCTGGGCGGGCGCAAATGGCTTTTTCAGCCGCGTCTGCTTGTGCTTTGTTGCATCGTGTAAGTACCTGCACGATGTCTGCTACTGTTCTTACTCCTAGTCCTGAGGTGGTCATGTTTGAAATTGTTTTAGTTGTTTGAAAATAATATTTGATTGGTAGTTATGCAGTGTAACGACCTGCTTTTTAAGTATGAATTGTTCTTGTTGCTTGCTTTGGACAAATGATTAATAAAGGCTTTACTAAAAAAAAATTAACGCAAATAAGCAATGTGTTTTTGTTATTTTGATTTTTAAGGTCACACCAAACCTAAAGTTATTTTTCAATAAAAAAAACTTTTCAAAAAAAAACTTTTCATTGCCCCATAAAAATTCCATTTAGATTTGACCAACTAATTACAAAATAAATCTTTCCAAAATCATCGTTTATGATTTTGCCATAAGTTTATCTTTTTGAACTTTCGCTTAACCAAAATTGACGCTGCAATGGCTGAGGCACAAAACAGAATAGATCATACATTTATAGCACAACAAGAAGGCAGTGCCACAGTTGCTTATGTTCCCGTGTGCACGTTGAAAAGCACTACCAACAAAGACAACATGGCCTGCTTCGGAAAAAATGTAGGCGATGTGATTGGAAAAAGCGGTGTAACCATTGGCAAGGGTTTCGACATAGGTCAGAATAATTTGTTTGACCTGAAAAATCGTATGAATCTTTCGCAAGGAATGATTGAGAAACTTTCGCCCTACCTCGAAAAAAGAAAAAAGGATGCAGTTGCTGCATTGAACAAAACTCCACTTGTATTGAGTGCAACAGAACTAGCGGAATTGAATTGGGCCATGAAAAAAAGTGAACTGAAAAAACTTTTGAATGCATACAACACCGACATGAACAACACTGCAAAGACTGACTTTCTCACCCTTCCTGCCCAAGCTCAAACAGCCATTGCTTCATGGGCATTTCAGGGAATTTACCGAGACAAACCAGTTTGGAGATCTTTTGTGATGCAGGACTGGACAAAAGCAAGCGAACAATTAAAAGCAGAAACACTTTATGCTGTTAGAAGAAAATCTGAAGCCGCTTTACTTGACAAAATGTTGGCTACTTCAATTAAATAAATGAAATAAAAAACAATGACTGAAACAATCAACTATTCCGAAGAGCTTAAAAAGGCGGTGCATATCGCACAGCAATTTGCACGCGATTATTCGAACCCCAACTTTTCGGCTGCTCACTTGTTGCGCGCACTGCTGCACAAGGATGCGGACATGATGCAATTGCTGCTCAACATGGGCAAGGATCTACATTATCTGGAAGAATGGGCCGAGATAAGAATGGAAGATTTGCCCAAAGGAAAAGTGGAAGAGCCGATACGTGGCGATGAAAAAATATTGACACTGATGGAAGAGGCCGACATCATTCGTTTAAAGCTAGGCAAAAGCATAATTGATAATGTATGTGTGCTGGCGGCCATCAGTATTCCCGGCCTTGCGTTTAGTTATGATCAACTAAAAACTTTTCCCATAAAGCAGGATGAGTTGATGAGCCTAAGTGCTAGTGCAGCTGAGTTGCAAACCGCATTAAGTCCGTCCAATGGTGTGGCAGGTGGTGCCGAAAATCAAAACACAGGTGCGTTGCTCAAATATTGTGTGGACAAAACCGAAAGAGCCAGACAAGGCAAAGTGGACAACATAATAGGTCGTGATAAGGAAGTGCGCATGGTGTCCGAAATACTTGGAAGAAGAACAAAACCAAACGTAATAATAATAGGAGAACCGGGCGTTGGAAAAACGGCATTGGTGGACGGCTTCGCATTAAATATTGTAGAAGGAAAAGTGCCTGGAGCATTGAAGAACGCCCGCATTTTCGAATTGGATTTCGGAGCCTTAGTGGCTGGTGCTGCATACAAGGGCGAAGTAGAAGACCGCATTAAAAAAATAATTGCAGAGGTAAAGCAATATGAAAAGGCCATTCTCTTCGTGGATGAAATACACGCCCTGCTGGATAAAAATGGCGGTGCCGGTGGAGCCGCCCAATTGTTGAAACCGGAACTTGCCCGTGGAGAAATAACCCTCATAGGCGCAACTACCAATGAAGAATATAGAAAACACGTTGAAAGTGACGAAGCATTTGCCCGCAGATTCGAAATACTAAAAGTGCAAGAGCCGGATGAAAGCACCGCATCGCGCATGGTGAAAATGATAGCACCTTATTATGAAAAACACCACGACCTAAAACTAAATCCGGATGCCGTGAGCGAATCGGTGCGATTGGCCAAACGCTACGACAAAGATCGCAGGCTGCCCGACAGCGCAATCGATCTTATAGACCGCACTATGAGTGTAGTGCGACTAATGGGCGAAACAAGCAAAGATGAAATAGCGGCATTGAAGGAAGGCTTACTTAACCTGGATACACAAACACACGGGGAGGAAGATTTGGTGAAGGAACTGAAATGGTTTTACACACAGTTGAAAGACAAAGTGAGTCACGTTCTTTTCAGTCAAATAGAAGATGAAACTGACGCCATGAAATTGGACACGGCATCCGAAGTGAGAGCATACCTCGACAAGACTTTGGCCAAGCTGGAAGAACTTGCAACAGTGAAGAAGGACACGGTAGAAAAAATGGATATGGCCGCAGTTATTTCCAACAAGACCGGCATTCCTATGGGTAAATTACAATCGCAAGAAAAGGAGCGACTGTTGAGCATGGAAGAGTATTTGAAAAAAAGAGTGGTAGGTCAAGATCATGGTTTGAAATCAATAAGTGCTGCCATACTTGAAAACAGATCGGGCTTAAGCAAAGCAGGTCAACCTATAGGTTCGTTTTTCTTTCTTGGCCCAACAGGCACAGGAAAAACCGAACTCGCAAAAACACTTGCCGAATTTTTATTTGCAGACGAAAACTCGCTCATTCGGTTTGACATGAGCGAATTTAAAGAAGAGCACAGTGCAGCACTTTTATATGGCGCACCTCCCGGATATGTGGGCTACGAAGAAGGTGGAATGCTTGTAAACAAAATACGCCAACAACCATACAGCATCGTTTTGTTCGATGAAATAGAAAAAGCACACGCCTCTGTTTTCGATCTTTTTCTTCAAATATTAGATGAAGGAAAGATGCACGATAGGCTGGGGAAGGAGGGCGATTTCAGCAATGCCGTTATCATTTTCACTTCCAATATAGGTTCCGATTTTATTGTTGAAAAATTTGGTACGGGCGAAGTTCCAAAGAGCAACGACTTGATGGAAATCATGCAACGTTTTTTCAGGCCGGAATTTTTAGGCCGCCTCACCGAGCTTGTGCCATTCGCTCCAATTAGCGAAGGCATTGTGCTCAACATATTTAGCATTCACCTCAACAATCTGATGAAAACCCTTGACAAACAAGGCATCACTTTGAAACTAACAGACGAAGCAAAAAAAGCACTTGCCATGATGGGCTTCACACCAAAGTATGGTGCACGTCCATTGCAGGGCGTTATCCGCAATCAACTTCGCAGACCCCTGTCGAGGATGATCATTTCTGGAGAAATAGGCAAAGGCACTACTGTAGATTTGGATGTGGACGCTGAAGGAAATTTGAAATGGAAGTACACCTAAAAATTCTTTTGAAAAAATTTGGACAATCCAAGATAAATTTTACATTAGCCAAATATTGCAAACTAAATATTCACCGAAACTAAAAAAATAACAACACATGTTTGATTACGGACTAGGCGGCACAGAACGCAAAAAAGAGGGGGCAAACGAAGCCTTCGCGGACATACAAATGAACCGCACAATTTTTATCCAACAGCTTACCGCAGAAGAATCTTTCACGCCCGACATCGTGCAAGGTTTGGACACTGTGGACGCAGCTTTCAACCAATACAAACCCAATATTGATATTGAGTTTGAAACAGAAGAAGGCAACTCAATGAAGGAAAATATTGCCTTCAAAACCCTTGGCGATTTCGGTTCAAAAGGCATAACCAATAACAGCAAGTTTTTGCAAGACCAAAACATACAGCACGAGCAATTTCAAAAATTCACTAAGAACTTGAAAAGTTCGAAGCCACTGCAAACCGTATTGGCCAATCCCGAAATGAAAACCGCTTATTTGACTGCACTCCAAGCCATGATAAAAGAGTTGGAAGAAGCAGGATCATAAGTAATCAAATCAAAAAATAGAATCCAAATAAACATAATTATATGGCAGAATTAGAACAACAAGGAGCCGGACAACAATTTGCAGAAAAAGCTTCTATTCAAATAGACAATCCCACACAAGCACTTGATGATAGCATAAAGGGGCTGATGAAAGTTGGTGGATTTGGTTTGGTAGAATCTACTGTGGACGGTGCGCAAAACTTAAATCCCGAGCGAAAGGCCCGCAAGAAAATATTCCTTACAGAAACAGCTCAAAAAAGAGAGCGCGAGAATTTGAAAAAAACACTTGAACTCTGGATGGCTGCCATTAGCGGGGCCAACACAGTGCCTGAAATGATAGAAAAGTGTCAGCAAAAAGCAGAAAGTGCAGAACGAACACTTAAGAAAAACCAATTGAAGGCACTTGATGCTACGCGCAACTTAGAAGGGTCGTGGCGATCTCTAAATCTTTTTTACAAAAACACGGAAGAGACCAAGCTGAAAAATGTGGCCATTATGAACGCCTCAATGGATCAGTTGAAGGACTTAGACAATCCAATATTTCATGATGCGGTGCAAGACGAAATAAGCCGCAGTTTTGATCGCTTGGATTTGCGCAACAACTACTCTATGGTGGTAGCACCCGGCTATATGGGTTCCAATCCGGTGATAGAAAAATGGGGCAAAACCTGTTTCAAAAACAAAGTGATGCTTGTAACAGATTTTCAAGATTTAAATAAAGAAGACGACATAATAGAAATGTTTGAAAATGCTAACCACACGGGTGGCGAAGATTGGAAGAGCCATGTGATGATGGCCTGCAACTGGTTGGTAGGTCGTGGCAAAGCAGAAGAGTTGGGCGAAGAAGAAGATCTTACCGTAGCTCCATCATCAGCCTTGGCCGGTCGAGTTTATAGCACGCTTATGTCGCAAGTCACCGCTGGTAAAAAATACGGTGGCTTGAACGAAGTGAGCGGCACAGTGATCGGCAATATGAAAAAAAGCGACATCACCAGCATGGAGAAAATGGGACTGATTCCGATGGTGAATGAGTATGGAAAAGTGATGGCCTTTTCGGCAAAAACACTTTTCACAGGCGATGACCAAGGCATGCAGACCTATAGTGTAATGCGTGTTTTTGACCACGTGATGAAAACCTTGATGGACTTCCTCAACCGCAGAGCTTTCGAAAATTGGAGTCCCAATTTGAAAAAAGAATTACAAGAACAAATAGAGAAATTCCTTGACCGCATCACCGGTCCTGGAAGGCTGATTGAGAAATTTAAAATTCAACATTTTGACAGAGATCCAAACGACAAAGGCAAAATCAATTTTATGCTCCACATGACACCTTATTTCCCTGCAAAGAATTTTGTAATAGACCTAAAAGGCACCAAGGGCGATGAGGCAGAAAGCTCTGTAGCTTGGGATGCCAATGTGGCCCAACAGAAATAATACGCTTTAATAATTACGTAAACAATTCAATTTTTTAATAACTTAAAAACCATTTCAAAATGTCATTTAACGCAACCCTATCCATCGATGGTGGCGCAGACGTAAGAGTACTGCACGCCAGCTACGCACTCAATCGTGATGTAGATTCTACAGGCCGTCCTTCTTCCATGATTCGTGGCGGAACCGTGCAAATCGAAGTTGAATCAACTGAAGACACCTCCCTATTTACTTGGATGGTGGACCAGTACTCCACCAAAAATGGTAAGATTACTTTCTTCAAGCGGGATTCAAAAACCAAGATGAAAGAACTGAGCTGGGAGAATGGCTACATCGTTCAATTCAGTGAGAGTATTGACAGCATTGGCGAAAATCCGATGACCATTCATTTCGTGATTTCTGCGCAGAAAATAACTGTCGGAGATGCTACACACGAGAACCCATGGCCAATGTAAATCGCATATAGATGATTCTGTATAGATTGAGGAATCAACTATTAGCAATTGGCGGTACATTTTGAAATTTCTTTACCTGCCCTGAAGTGAAATAAATTTCAACGTATTACAATATGCAAAAAGCACAGTTCGAAATTTTATTCTGCTGTGCTTTTTGCTTTCAATTGTAGTTGCTTGGATTTTTATTTGCGAGATGTTGGCTGCAATAAGGACTGTGTAAATCCTGTACTTCCTGCTTCTAATTGACATTTTATTTAGACAAAAAAGAACGACCGATAATGCTGACGCTAAACACCATATTAAAAGAGATAAAAGATGTTCCGGTTAACAGACTGGAAGAACTTTATCAGTTTGTTCATTCACTGACACCAACAACAAAACAAACAGAAGCTTTAAGAAAGAAAATTCTATCGTTTGGAGGTGCATTTAGTGACATGAGTAATAAAGATTACACGGAATATCTTAACCATATAAAAAAAGCAAGGGCAAAACTCTTTGACCGTACCACTGATACATGAAGCCATCAATGCTTGACACCGATATTCTTGTTGGATAGTAATAATCTTGGCCATTACGAAATGTGAAATACTTTAAAGATTGTCTTTGACACTTAACATTAGCGGAAAGAACCCAGAAGAAAATGTTTAATTCAATTTTTGACAGCTACCTTGACACCACATTTTATTTTTCATTCTTGTTGCCAGAATAAGAATGGAATAATTTGGAACATTATTTTAGAATTTAAAATCAAACTAAAAACAATAACGCTATGGCACACGAAAATTTACACTTGCAAGTGGATGTGGAAATAGACGGCACACGCCTTACCAATGTGCGAAGCCTTATGCTCGATCAGCACATTGATAGCCATCATACGTTTGAGGTTAGAACTCCACTTGATGCCATAGAAGGCGAGCGCGCAATCAACTTCAATACCAGCACAAATTTTATAGGAAAGGAAATAAAAATTGCTTTGAAATCGCAATCAGGTGATGCGCAATTGAACTACTTCAAAGGCATAGTCACCAACGTAAATCTTTCGCGCCATGGTGGTGCTGCATCCGACCTAATCATAAAAGGACACAGCAGCAGCATACTTCTTGATGATGGCCCAAATTGCTCATCACATTTGGACAAAACAATAAAACAGATAGTGCAAACAACTACCGCACAATATCCTGTAAATCTGATAAACATAAAAAATAGTCCGAGTCCTGATACCATGCTACCGTTTCATATTCAGTACAATGAAAGCACCTATAATTTTTTGAGCAGACTGGCCAATACACACGGTCAATGGTTTTTCTACAACGGCACCGACATGATTTTCGGATCGCCCGAAAGCGGTGCTCCACTTGAACTGTTTTTTGGTCACGACCTCTCCACTTTTGATTTGTCGATGAAAGTGATGCCATTGAAATTTGAAGCACTTAGTTATGACTACGTAAAAAAGGAGGGACTAAAAAAACCATCGACTCAGAGTGTTGCAGGTCAAAGTTCGATTGGCGAAAAAGCAATCGCACAATCCAAATCACTGTTCTCAAAACAATCCACTATTCACAACAGGGAATTGGTAAAGGACAATTCGGAATTAAATACGATTGTATCCAATAGGCTTGCTTCAAGGGCTGGTGATCTGGTGGCAATAAAAGGAGTAAGCGATAATCCGAAATTGAAAGTAGGGTCGCGCATTAAGGTGCAGGGTTCGTCAAACGCAAGTCTTGGTAGCGATAAAACCGATTATGGAATTTTCATACTTACCTCCGTTACACACAATACCGATGGACTTGGCAGCTACCACAACAATTTTAAAGCAATACCCGCAGACCTAAAAATTCCACCATTCAATGCAAACATGCGCCAGCCACAAATAGACACACAAATGGCTGGGGTGGTGGACAACAAAGACCCTGATGGTATGGGAAGAATAAAGGTGAAAATGTATTGGCAAAAAGATGGAGAAACCACAGGATGGATTAGATACGCCACATCACATGCAGGCAAGGATAGAGGATTTTATATGATACCAGAGGTGGACGATGAGGTGATAGTGACCTTTGAAAACGGAAACCCAAGTATGCCATTTGCTTTGGCAAGTATGTACAACGGAAAAAACCACAGCAGCGACCGCAAAGAAGATGAAAACAATACAAAAGCCATAAGAACAAAAAGTGGTAATGAAATATTCTTCAATGACAAAGGAGGCGAAGAAGCAATACACATCTACACAAAGGACAAAGCAAATGAATTGCTGATAACCATGAAAGACGATGGCCTCATTCAAATAACCTCCAACAAAAACATAAAAATAACCGCAGTAGCAGACCTCGAAATCAACGCAGAAAACATTAAGATAACCGCCTCCAAAAATTATGAATTGACCGTTGGAGAAAACATGACAACACAGGTAGGAAGCAAATCCGAAACTACTGTTGGCAGCGATGTTAAAGAAACTTTTGGTGCAAATTTGGAAACCACCGTTGGCAGCAATTGTGAGCTAACGGTTGGACAAGAGTTGAAAATGACTTCTGGAACCAAGGCCAAATTGTCGTCAACAGAAATTGCAATAGAAGCCAACGCTAAAGCCACAGTGAAAGCCAATGCACAGTTGGAACTGACCTCTTCTGCAATTACCACATTGAAAGGTACATTGGTACAAATCAATTGATGAAAACAAGGCATGGATCAATACTATAAATTTCCAATCAATTTTTCGAGGCTCATCAACAAGGGTGAACTTGCAACATGCAGCTTGGAAAAATCAATTGCACAAAACACTTATCTCATACTCACTTCGGAATTTGGTGAATATCGATTTGATGAAAGTTATGGATGCTCGGTGTGGGAGCACGACTTCGAAAACATTGTGTCTGTGCATGCTTGGAAGGATCGCATGGCGCAAAGTGTAAAACAATCTTTGATAAGGCATGAGCTGCGATTGAGTAATACGATAGTGCGAATAGACATAGGCCAAGAAGAAACAACAATGGAAGGAAAAAAGAGCATCAACCGAATAAAAAAATGTGTTGACATCACAGTGAGCGGAGTTATCGCAGAAACCAATCAACCATTTCCACCATACACCCAGCGGCTTTATATCAGCCCATTTTCATTTGATTGAAAACAGATAGACCACACACTGAATGAGTCTTAAAAAAACCATAGGCCAACAAAGCCGCGATCAGATAAAAGCACGCATGATGCGCAGTGCTGCAGAGCAATGGGGCCAGCCCAATGCAAGTATCGAATCGTTCGATCCATTGGTGGGTATGCTGATTGGATCATGCGCATCGGAACTGGAAAATGTTTCAAATGATTTGCAAAGTTCGCAAGCCAGGGTTTTGGAACGGCTTGCACATTTGCTTACACCCGAAGTTCTAAAAGGTGCACGTGCGGCTCATGGCATTGCACATGCCACTGCAGTAGAACCCTTTTCTTTCTTAAAAAAGGAATTCCAAATTTTTCTTCAAAAAAGAACACCATCCAACGAAAGTTCAATAAGAGAAGAATTCACAAGAGTTTTTTTCACGCCATCCAAACAAGTGAAAATATGGGACGGTGCAGTGAAATACTTGGCAAGTGGCAACAGCATACATTCCTTCGACAATGTGTTTGAAAGAGAAAAAATAACAGAAAGCAAAAGTGGAAAAAAATTCCAACCTTCGTTGCTTTATATAGGTATCGACATTAGTCAGCGCATCGAAAGTCTTCAAGGACTTTCCATTTATTTCGATTGGATAAATGACCCGGACAAGATGCACTACTACC
>JAYSWI010000571.1:0-3266 GCA_043718125.1 Flavobacteriales bacterium | reverse complement strand
GAACGCAACTATGTTTTTGAAGGCAAAATCACGCTTGTCGATATGTACAAAATAATTGAAATGGACAACACCATTTTTGAAGATGCAAGAGGCGATAGCAACACCTTGGCCGGATTCGTAATAGAACAAGCCGGACACATTCCTGATCGTGGTGATAGAATCAATTTTGCCGATTTTACATTTACAATCGAAGCCGCTGACAAAAGAAAAATCAAACGAGTGAAAATTACATTGCCAGAAATTCCCGCATTGGAAACGGACAAATAAGGATGTCAAAAAAAGGAATCATTAAAGTCATTCTCATCCTAGTAATTTCCATTGGAACATACTTTGTGTTCCAGTTTAGCACAAATGTCACAATGCCTAAACCGCGTGGTTATTTCAGAATTGATTTGCCTGAAAAATCTTACACGCCCTATCAATCCTTGTGCGCAGCATGGATGGAAGTTCCATCCTACAGCAAAGTCGAAGTGATAACGAATAAAAATTCACGCGACTCTTGCTGGTTCAATATTTTTTATCCCCGACTTCAAGCTCGGATTCATTGCACCTATCTGCCAATAGATAGAAATTTTGAAAAGCTGATCACAGAAGCATACAATTTTGCAGTTAGCCACGAAGTGAAAGCAACAGCATTGAAGCGCACTCTAGTAGAAGATTCTACACGCAATGTGTTCGGAATAATTTATGATATAGAAGGAGAAGCTGCATCACAAATACAATTTTTCTTGACCGACAGCACCACACATTTCTTCAGAGGCTCACTTTATTTCTTTAATCCTCCCAACCCAGATTCTGTGGCTCCTGTACTTTCATTTATTAAAGAGGACATTCTCCATCTTACTCAAACATTGAGGTGGAAATAGTTTACCGTGTTAGCCACTTTACCAGCAACACAACAACACAAATCAAAAACATCATAATGGAAATTTTGTTGATTCCATGCATGAATCGCAAATTCAAATCACCACTATCCTTTTTGAAAAAATTGAGCGGGTTGATGTAATAAAGTACTTTTTTTAGAAACATGGATGGCGATATTATTTCTTCAAAAGTAGCTGAATAACCATCCTCACAGTTAATTCCATATCGACAGATCACTGCATGATTATTTTTTTTTGGCCCAACAAATAATCACCTAGACAATAGTTTGTAAACAGACTTTCAAAATCCCAAAACACAATTTTCTATATAGCCACGACAGAAATTTCCACTTTCGCATTTTTGGGTAAAACAGATACTTGCACTGTTTCACGAGCCGGATAATTTCCATTAAAATAATTGCCGTAAACCGCATTCATTTTTGCAAAATCATTCATGTCTTTGAGAAAAATAGTGGCCTTCAAAACATTGGAAAAATCCATACCTACTTCGTCCAAAATTGCTTTCAGATTTTTCATCACAAGATGCGTTTCGAACTCAATATCACGTTCGAAATATTCGTTTGTACTTGGGTCAATTGCAATCTGTCCGCTGGAGTATAGAAAGCCATTTGCCATCACGGCTTGACTGTATGGGCCAATAGGCTTGGGCGCGAGCGAAGTTTCAATAATTCTTTTCATGAAATAAAATTTTGACAAAGCTAGAAAATGAAACCCAAGAAATTTTAGAAGTTTATGTTCTAAGGTCTGTTTTAACCATCTCATTCCTACTTTCAATACATATTTTTGAACCAAACAAATATGTGATATGAAAAGGTTAATTTTTCTCTTTTTGGTTTTTACAACGGTGAGCAGTTTTGCTCCACTGGCACCTAGTTATCAGGTTGCTGTTTTGAAATACAAAGGTGGTGGCGACTATTATTCCAACCCTACGGCAATGCCAAATTTAGTTGAGTATGTAAACAAAAATCTGAATATGAACATCAACACAGAAGTGCCTTATGTGGATGTTTCAAGTCCCGAACTTTTCAATTATCCTTTTATCCACATGACAGGCCATGGCAATGTAGTTTTCACCTCAGATGATGCAACTAACCTTCGCAACTACTTGATTGGCGGTGGATTTCTGCACATATCAGATAATTATGGCATGGACAAATTCATTCGCAAAGAACTGAAAAAAGTGTTTCCTGAACTTGAGCTGATAGAGCTACCATTCAATCATCCCCTTTATCATCAGAGTTATGATTTTCCAAATGGATTACCAAAAATTCATGAGCATGATGGAAAAGCACCACAAGGTTTTGGCCTTGTTTGGGAAGGAAAAGTGGTGGTGTTCTATGACTACGAATGTGACCTTGGCGATGGGTGGGAAGACTATGAAGTGCACAAGGACTCGGAGGAAACGCGAACTAAAGCATTGAAAATGGGTTCCAATCTGGTGCAATATGCGGTGATGGGGAGCGAAGAATAATTTCTCAAATTGCGAATTTGAAAATTTGAAAATGGCTTCAGCATTGTCTCCTAATTCCTATGACTCTAAAGCAATGAAAGAGTTTTTAGATGAGAAGGTTGAGAAGTACAACTTACCATCTTTCATAGAGCATGATCCCATTTCTATCCCACATCGCTTTACACAAAAAGAAGACATTGAGATAGCGGGATTTCTAGCAGCTACCATTGCTTGGGGCAATAGGAAATCCATTGTCACCAGTTCCGATAGAATGATGAAGTTGATGGATGAAAGTCCTTATGATTTTGTGATGAATCACACCTCAAGTGATTTGAAACGGTTGAAAGGATTTGTTCATCGCACCTTCAATGCAGATGACTTTACATGCTTTATCCATGCGCTGCGGCATATTTATGTTGAAAAAGGAGGGCTTGAAAAAGTGTTCACTGTATTGATGAAAAATCAGAACAATCCTCAACAAGCCATTTCATCTTTCAAGAAAATATTCTTCGAAATAGAACATCCAGCAAGAACGGAAAAACACATCTCCAATCCAATTGAGGGCTCTGCTGCCAAACGCATCAACATGTATCTGCGTTGGATGGTGCGCAGTGATAAGCGAGGAGTTGATTTTGGTATTTGGAAAAAAATTCCTGCATCATCATTGTCTATTCCTTTGGATGTACACACGGGCAACATTGCAAGAAAGCTAGGCATACTCACACGCAAACAAAACGATTGGAAGGCAGTGGAAGAATTGGATAGTGTATTGCGCACATTCGATGCAGACGACCCTGTGAAGTATGACTTCGCCCTATTTGGTTTAGGTGCGTTAGAGAAATTCTGAAAATGTGAATTATAGCCTTAAAAGGCTATAATTGGTCATTATAGCCTTTTAAGGCTATAATGACATGAAAGCCTTTACAGATATG
>JAYSWI010000058.1:0-7960 GCA_043718125.1 Flavobacteriales bacterium | reverse complement strand
CAATGACCCAAAGTGACCAAAGGCCATATACGCGACCAAGTGATGCGCTTATCGCCCGCCAGAAATCGATTCCAGATTTTTTCTACCTCTTCATAATTCAATTCTGAAATGTTTTTAAGTGCCAGAAGATTGTTTTCGCACAGTGATCTCAATTCATTTTTCATCCAATGTTCCCAAGGAAAAGTGAATCCCATCTTTGGTCTGTCAATCACTTCACGCGGCATCAAATCGCCCAATGATTCAGTCATCAATTGTTTGGCCGTGTGGGGATATTTCAAATTGTCGCCCACCCCCAAAACGTATTCTACAAGGCGATGATCAAGGAATGGAACACGCACTTCTAGTGAATGAGCCATGCTCATTTGATCAGCATCGCGCAACAGCACGTTCTGCATGTATGTGCTCATTTCCGCAATGGAAACCTTGGAAAAAACCTCGAAATCGAGGGTAGAAATTTCTTTAGTTAAATCAAAAACTACATTTTTCTTTTCGCCATTATTTCTTAACAACAATTGAATTTGATGTTCAGAAAATAGCTGCCGTGTGATGGGATACAAATGCTCAAAACTGATTGACTCTGCCGCCAAACTCATCGCAATTTTTTCTGAGGAAACAGCAGGTCTTACCAATTTAATAACCTGCCCCAATGTGCTGCGCAATAGCTGTGGCATTGCATTCATCCATCGTTTGCTTTCTATGTTTTTCATTCGCTTGAAAACATCGTAACCCGCAAAAACTTCGTCACCACCAAGTCCACTCAAAGCCATCTTTACGCCTTGTGCCCTTGTCACTTTGCTCACCACAAATGTGTTTGGCCCATCGCCACTGGGATGGTCCATTGCCATAAGCGCATCGGGAACCAACTTCATAAAATCATTTGCATGGAGTCTTATTTCTGTATGCTCCGTATTGAATTTTTTGGCTATCAAAGCAGAGTATGGACTCTCGTCAAATTGCTTCTCATGAAATGTTACAGCAAATGTTTTTACACGGTGTGATGAGCTTCTACTCATCAGACCAACGATAGCGCTGCTATCAATCCCTCCGGACAAAAACGCTCCAAATGAAACATCGGCCCTCATCCTAATTTCTACTGCTGATTGCAGTAAGTCAGAAACATTTTTGATAACTGTTGTAATATCATGTTGGGGTGCTTCTTTGCTGGCGTTTCCACCCAAACTCCAATATTGTTTTATTGAAATTTTATTAGAAGACAACTCCATGATATGGCCGGGCATCAACATTTTTATCCCATCAATAATTGTTGCCGGTGCGTGTACCGTTTGATAACGTAAATAATCTTGGAGAGAATTGCGTTTGATTTTTTTTTCGATCAACCCCGTGTTCAATAGTGGTCGTATTTCAGAAGCAAAAAGAATAGCGTTATCTTTTTGGAAATAATAAAGGGGCTTGATTCCAAGTCGGTCGCGTACGATAAATAATTTTTTCAAATTTTCGTCCCAAAGCGCAAAGGCGAACATTCCAAAAAATTTGTTTACACAATCGATCCCCCATTTTTTATATGCAGCAAGCATCACTTCGGTGTCGGTTGCGGTCACAAATTCAAATGAAGATTCAAGTTCCTTTTTTAGTTCTATGTAATTGTAAATCTCTCCATTAAAAACAATGGTGAGTTTTTTATCGGAAGAAAAAAAAGGCTGATTTCCGGCATCTGATGTATCAATAATGCTGAGCCTTCTATGACCTAAAGCTACGCATTCATTTTGCCAAAACCCACTTGCATCGGGGCCACGATGTGCCATTTGATCGCACATTTTGAGTGTCAAACTTTTTGACTTCTCCAAATCGTTTAATCCAAATATGCCTGCTATGCCACACATAATTTTATTTTGTCCAACTGCTCAAAATTATTTCAATTCCTTCATTCAGTGTGGTCAATTCTCGCTTCAGGATATTGTTCATTTTACTGTTGTCTGGTTTGCGTCTGGTCATATCGCCTTCCGCTAATGGTGGCAAATGGATTGTTTGGGATTTGGAATCGGTAAGTTGAATGATGGTATTGGCCAAGGTAACAATTGATGTTTCTATTTCACTTCCAATATTTATGACGTCATTCACCACCAAATTTTCTCTGAATATTTTGTTGCAACAATCGGTGTTGTCGTCCACATAGCAGAAGGTGCGCGTTTGTTGTCCGTCTCCATAAATGGTGATATCCTCATTTTTCAAGGCTGCCTTTATAAATTTTGAGATTACAAAATCATCGCTCTGCATGGGGCCATAAGTATTAAAAAATCTAAATATGGTATAGTCCAAACCAAACTCTGTTTGGTAAGAACGAAGGAAGGCTTCGCCCACATTTTTTACAATGGCATACGGCAACCGCGAATTGAGCGGTGTGGTGTGTTCGTTTTGAGGTATCTGAACTGGTTCGCCATATACTTCGCTGCTGCTGCTGTAGAAAACACGTTTTACACCTGTGTTTTTAGAGAGGTTTAGTATGTTTTTAATTCCTTCAATATCGTTCAAAACTTTGGCAGGATTGGCCAAGGTGCGCTGCACGCCAACAAGGGCTGCATAATGAAAAACATAATCGAAATGCCATGCAAAAAAGACGCTTGAAATGTCTTTGAAATCATTGACATCACATTTTATGAAGTGAATATTTTTGTGTGGTGAAACAGGAACTTTTTTCATAGACCCAGTCTCCAAATTGTCCACAATTACAACGGTATCATTTGCATTTTCCGCAAGTTTTGCGGCCATAGCTCCAGGTATAAAACCTGCTCCACCGGTCATTAAAATTTTAGCCATTTTTATTTATTGCATCAATTGGTGAAGGCTTTTTGCCCAAGTGTCAGGAGTTATTTTTAGTGCGAGTGTATAGCTGAGCTCTCCCATTTTTGCTAGCTCATTGTCTGATTTTGCAAAAAGCAATTTTAGCTTATTCGACAAGTCATTACTGTCTCCACTTTCGAAAATAAAACCATTTTCTCCGTTGCGAAGAAATGCTGACTTCGCACCAACGTTTTCTGAAAGTATCAATGGCACGCCTGCTGCAGCAAATTCATGCACCACTACGCCCCACGGCTCAAAAGTGCTTGGCAACACAAAAGCATTTGCATTTCTCATTTCGTTTACAAGCTGCTCGGGTTGCAGAAATCCGAGGTGCTCTATTGCCTCGTGTTGTATTCTTTTTTCAAACAAGATTCCGGTTCCAGCACAAACAAGTTTCCAATTTATTGCTCCGCATTTCCACAACTCAAAAAAAACTTGTTGCAACTCATTGATGAATTTCTCCGAAGAATATCGGCCAACATACATGAGCCGTTTTGGGGTTTCGCTTGCAAGTCTATTTGGCTCGTTATGTTCTTTTGCGAATTTAGAAACATCGGCAGAATACATGCCCTGAATGATGTTTGAGTTGCGAAATCCGAGGTGCAAAGCAAGCTGCGATTGTTGGTGGCCGGGTACAAATGCAAATTGAAAATATGGTTTGATGAATAGCCTTGAGTATGCAGATAAAAGATATTGCTTCAGTGTTCCATTCCACCAAGAGTCAAAAGCCAAAACACACAGCGATGGCCTTGTTGACCGAATGGCTTTCATGTATTCTTTATCCGCCCAACCCCCAACCAAAACCAAATCGTAATTGTCTTTTTTAATTTTTTCAACAAGCAATTTACTATTGTATTTATCCCGACTTTCAACTTTTACATTTTCAGCAAACGAAAATTGAAACGGAGCCTCTGCATTGACGGGATAGGCTATTACGTCTATGCTGTAGCCGTATTCAATACTGAAATGATTGATACAGCTTACGACATATCCTGCCAATTCTCGATACAATATCAGTATATGTTTTTGACTTGCTGCCGACACTAAATATGGATAACTGTAAAATTTAAAACGCTAGATTCTCTATAATTCATTGAGCCTTTTTTTTCAAACAACTACTCCTTTGCTACAATTACATCTCCAATTTCATTTTTGGCTTCACTGTCCAAATTTTCATCATTTTGTTCCGCAAGTTTTACTTTACTTACGGATGAAGTATAGAAATATAGCCATATAAAAAATGGAAATCCGTTGAGAAAATAATGGCCTTGGCGAATGAAGTAAAGAATGATAACAACAGCAATTGCATTGGATATTAGCCAGTAGGATTCGTCAGGAGAGTTCCATCTAAATACCCAACAACCAAACAGTAGAAGTAGAAAAACAAACATGCCATAAAAACCCGTTTCGGACATTAAACGCAGGAACATAGAATTGGCATCCATGCTGTTGTAATCCAACTGCACCGCGCCAAGTACATTGGTGTAACTATATTTTTCGAACGCCATTGGATGCGACCCCAGCCCTGTTCCAAACAAGGGATTTCTAATAAAGTTTTCCCACGCTACGTGCGAATTATTGTAAAGCACAAAACTGCTTCCATGTATGTCGTAAGAATAAATATCATTGGTTTCATAGAGTTCAAACATGCCATCCAATCTGTCGCGAAATTCTGGAACGTTGCTATAAGAATAAATACCAATGCCAATGATCAATGGCAGATAAATGGCCACGTACCGGAAGAAACCCAGATTGATAAGTAGAAAAATAAATGTAAGTAGAATGCCCAGAATACCCACGCTGGAAAATGTGGTTGTATAGGCTGCGGCAACTAGAATACTTTGTCGTCTGGAAATAAAATATGTTTCGTTTTTAATCAGGTTATATACCGCCACGAAAAATGCAGGGGCAATGGTTGCCGCATAGTAAGCGGGTTCGGAAAAAAAGGCATTCACTCTAATGCCAAGGCCGCCTTGTGTTACATTCCATTTATTGAGAAACAAGTGATAATCATAACCGGGTCTAAAGCCAATGTTGTAAGAAATAATTTGGATGAGACCTATTATGGACATGATGTATGCTGACTTCATGTAGTATTTGAAAAGCAACTTTACATCGTAATCAAACACTTGAACAACATAGTGGTAGAAGATGGTTGAAAGAAAAAATCCGACAAAAGTTTTGTAGAATTGTGTGGGCGAATTCTCACCCATTTGCACATATACAAAGCCTGAAATAAATAGCGGTATGAACAACAGGATTGGCCATTTGGGCAACCCATATTTCGAGAAAAAAATGGGGAGGTAAATCATATAAACCAAATAGCTGAGATAAAACTCGAAAGGCTCTTTGGAAAATATATAGGCAAAGGAATAGATGCTTACAAAGACGGCTCCTATGGTGAATGATCTAAACATCTTTTATGGTCTTGCATCTTCCCCGCTTATTACGGTGGTAAAATTTCTTTTTTTAGCTATAAACTTCTTTTCGAAATATTGGTAACTGAAATGCGAAACAACAATGGTCAAACTCATTGACAGTGTGTAGAAGCAAATGTTTTGGAAGAGCGAAAGTCGTTCGTTTTGCGCAGGAAAGTCCATGATATATTCTAAAAAACGCATCGAAAACGTGATACAAATTAGATGGTACATGTAGATTCCAAAAGTGATCTTACCCAAATAATTTAAGACAGGTGCGTTGAATTTCAAAATGCTTTTTGGATTGGCCGCAACGTTCATGATGATTATGAGAGTTGCTCCTGAGTGGAAAAGATAATTGACATTCATCCATTTGGTAGGCATAAAAAGCATGAGCAATGGCACGCTTAAATAAGCCATTATTTGAATAGGTTTTGAATAAACGAAATTGAGAACGTTTTCCTTTTTCTTAAACATCCAATAGGCGCCTAAACCGCCCAATGCTATGCTGTCCATTTTGGCCATTGCTAAAAAACGCTCGAGTACTTGCATGGCATGGCTGCTTCGATCCACGAAGAGCATAAAAAATATTTTTATGGCCACCACTCCAAATAGAAATACCAAAATGGTGTTGCGCATATTGCCAAAAAATTTCATGATAACCGGCCATATCAAATAGAACTGTTCCTCCACTCCAATGCTCCATGATTGGCCAATGTTTGGTATGGCCCTGTCATAAATAGCAAAAGCGAGATTGGGGAAAATGGTGGCGTAACAAACGAAGTTGACCCAAAATGTATTCATCAAAAATCCCTCTTGTTTTGGTATGTCCCAAAAGGGCAAAAAAGGCAATACAAAAAAACCAAGCGCAACAACCAAATAATAAATTGGCCATATCCTCAATACCCTTCTCATATAAAATTTCTTAATAGAAATTGTCCCTGAAACTTTTTTCTCCTCCAGCAATAAATAGGTGATAAGGAAGCCACTCATTACAAAAAAGAGAACCATTCCCGGAGATCCTATTTCTGTAACTAAGAGCGACAGCCAAGTGATTTTTCCATGTTGGAGTGCAGACCAAGCGTTGATATAATTGCCATCGGCCAGAGTTTGCTCGGTGTTTATCCAAAGCCGTTCGCCATGGCCAAGTAGTTTTTTGGTAAGTTCAACATGTGTGAGCAGCACGGCAAAAGCCGCCACAAAACGCAATCCATTGAGACCACCGAAATAAACTTTTGAAGTATTCATAAAGGCGGTCGAAAATACCGCCTGCTGTTGCTTTCAAATACACCAACAGATGTGATTTTTTTCGCTTTACGCAATTACATTTTCTAATTTGCGAATGGTGTCTTTAGCAATCTTTTCCCAAAAAAAGTCTTGGATTTTTAGTAATGAAGATTGCCGTTTTTCTAAAAGCGTACTGCTATCACAATTGCAAATGGCCTGCAATGTTTCTTTCAGTGATGCGATATCATTTGGGCGTATTAGCCAACCATTGTCGCTGTTTACTATCACCGAAATTGCGCCTACATCTGTTGCCAGTATTGCCATTCCACGGGCCATTCCTTCCATTATTACGTTGGGCATTCCCTCGCTGTGCGAAGGGGTTACCAGCACATCGCAATTGTCCAATATTTTTTGAATGTCCGTTTTTTTAGTCAACTGTCCATGATATGAAATCTTATCGGACTTTATTTTCTGAGAAGGTGGTATCGGCCCTATGAAATGAAAATGAAATTGGTATTGCGTTTCGAGTTCGCTCAATACTTGGGTCAATTCTTCAACACCCTTTCTTCGTTCGAAACGGCCAATAAAGGCAAAGTGAATTTCTTTCCTCGAGCGCAGTGGCAATTGCTCTAAACACCAGGAGGATTCGATGCCAGTGGGTATTTCAATAATCTTTTTTATTTCTACACCAAGGCTGATAATGAGTGGCGTGATTTTGCCTCCATAAGAGAAAACAAAATCTGCCTTTTGATTGTTCCATCGCACCGGACTTCGCAACATCCAAGATTCTATCTTTTGCTTCAAACTTGCAGTTGGTTGAAACATTTCATACCCATGAAATTTCACACCGATAGGCGCAAAATTTTTTCCCTTATTTTTTTCATGTAATAAATGCCAAGCTGAGAATCCTTTGGCATAGATGAAATCAAACTCGTGTAATTGCTCCTTTATTCTGTCATAAATGTGTTTCGAATAAAGGTAAGATTCCTTGAGATAGTGGCCGGGCAAAAAGCCAGACTTTGGAAATTTTATTGCAATGGTTTTAAGTGAATAATCCTTTGAAATTTCCATGGCTTCCAGCACCTGGCTATGTGTGGGCAGCTCCTTGTTGTATGGCACACAATGGACGAGAGTAACGTCATGATTTTGAAGCGCAAGAAATTTTGTTAAGTAAAACGAATGTTTCTGCATCCCACCAATCACAAAGGGAAAAACACCATCGGTAAGAATTAAAATTTTCATTGCATTGATTTCAAAATGGTATCGCCCACTTGCTGCCAAGTGTATTGATCCATTACTTTTTGATGAAAGGTTTCGGCCATGTTCTGCATGGCCGATCTATTGTTTAATGCTGCCAGTAGATGGTGCGCCAAACTGTTGCAATTGGCCTCAATGATGAAGCCGTGCAAGCCATGTTTCATTACATCGTGTGTAGGAATTTCATTTGGTGCGATTACCAATTTTCTCATCGCACCATACTCAAATATTTTGACAGGACTGCCATACCAATTGCTGCG
>JAYSWI010000570.1:0-3274 GCA_043718125.1 Flavobacteriales bacterium | reverse complement strand
AACATGAATCGTTTCCTCATCGCTTGCAGCGCATCCGTTAAAACCGATTACGCTCAAAATAACTTGGTGATCGCCTGACGTATTAAAATTTATCAAAGGCGGATCTTGTCCACTGTAATTCATTGGAGGCACATCAAATTGCCATTGCCAAGTGGATGCGTCAGAGGCAAAACCATCAAAGTCTACCATAAAATCATCGCAGCCATCAGTCTGGTCGGCACTTATTTGCACATCAGGTGCGGGCATCACCACCACGGTTACAAAATCTGTATCGCTACATCCACTTGCTCCATCTATGCCCACCATCGAGCTTACGATGTACGTACCCGGATTTTGAAATACATGCGAAATATTTCCTGAACCAGTGTTGAACCAATTGTTGTTTGATCCCCAATTCCATTGATAAGAATTTGCACCACCACTAGCAAGCTGAAAAAATGTGATGGACTCACCAACACAAATGGTGTCCTCCGATGCTTCGATATCTGCAACAGGCGGAGGCACAATTTGAATAGTAATACTTATGGGTGCAATGCCGCAAAAATTGCTATCCAACAACTCCACGGTATATGACCCAATGCCGGGATAATGCAATGTGTGTGGAAACGTTGGTGGCCAGGGTGTCCAGTCGATAATGGAGTCTTGTCCGGCACCCCAATAGTCACCAAAATTCCACCACTCATAACGCTGATAAATGTTGCCTTGAAACAAACAATTGCGATAAGTGGTGTTCATAAAAGTTACCGTTGTATCAGGATAACACAGTAGCACATCTGATGCGGTAATTTGTGGATCATCCAAATCCCAAATCCGAATTGGATTAAATGTGGCGGTTGAATTTCCACCTTGCACAATGTTGCAATAGTTTTCTGCGGTCAGTGTCACCTCCGTCTCACAATCCACCGTACCCACTTGATAGACGTGCTGTATAACTTGATTCCAATTGGTGTAATCAAAAGTGAGAACAGGTGAGCCATCGCCAAAGTCCCAGGTGAACATAGTGGTTTCAGAAACATTGGTTGAGGAGTTGATGAACTCCATCATCTGTGGGGCGCAGGCTTGCGTGAGGCCACCAACTGGAATTTGAATAGAAGCACTTGAGGCTTCTTCACTCACCAAAACACCTGTGGTGATACAGCCGCTTCCAATCTCTGTTATCACCACCAAAAAAGTGTCAATAGCGGATAGATAGTTGTGCGAAATAAATGTGGGTGGACTCCACGAAGTGCCGGACGTGATAGCAGATCCATCGCCCCAATCAATGGTGTATTCGCCCCAAGTGTTGGGCGAAGAAATATTGAGTGTGTAATTATCGCCACTGCATGAGTACCAATACGGATTGTCCACCACCTGCCCGTAAAAGTCATACACATGCGGACATTGCGCACGACCAAGCGTACTCAATATCACCAGTGTAACCATTAGGGTGGTGGTTTTTAAATTCGTGTATGATGTCTTCATAGCGCATTTCTACGAAGGCATATTTCGGTTGTGACGTTTGCTAAGGTATTTTAGACCAAATGCGAAATTTGACTAATTGAACTTCGAAAGGACTAGATGACAAATCAAGAAAACACAATCCAAAACAACTATTGCATCAATATTTTTTTAGAAAGGAATGATGACAGCAACGCTTGAGGTCATGCGCTTGTTTTCAGATCAATTGCAATGAATAGGGATATGATTCTAAAACTCTTTTTTTTAAAAGAATCCGCAATAGCATCCAGCAGTACTCAATATGTAGTCGCTTATTGACAAGCGGCAGAAACATGTCAAAATCAAAACGTTTCCGAGAATTTCAAGGTCAAAATGGTCGGCTATTTCTTTCTCATAAAATCTTGCATGAACATGTGATTTTATTGTGCTTTGCAGTTTACCCTGAGCTTATCGAAGGGTTTCGTGAGGCAATCTAATTTTTGGCGAAAGAAATATTTCTACATCGGTTGGAAATATTTCCCACCTTTGTTAGCTCAAAAATTCTATTTCATAAATGACAACAACAATAGTCAAAAAGAAAAAACAACTGCTGAAATCAGCTTCGGTTGTCAGAAGTCGATCTCAATCCGCTCTGTCTAATCCGCTGAAAATAGCCATAAGTGCAAGAAAAGGAGTGGCTGCCAGCGAACTAAAAACAATGATTGCGACAACACACATAGAAACTTCCTTCTTCGCAAAGGCATTGGACATTACTACCAAGACACTTGCGAGCTATGTGCAATCAAAACAATTGCTCAATCCTAATGACAGCGAACTTGTGTTGAAATGGAAAACACTCTTTGCACTTGGCGCAAAAGTTTTCGGTGGCTCACAGTATTTCAAACAGTGGCTTCAAACGTCATCCATTGCATTTCAAAATGACCAGCCACTTTCATTCATATCTACATCGGGTGGTGTGGATTTGGTGACGAACGAATTGCAAAACATAGTCTGGGGCGACCTTGCCTGATCAGATGAGAGTCTATCGCATCGCATTGGCCACCTACACTAAAAAGTTAGTTGCATCAGGCCGTTCAGCGCGATGGAATCCGGAAGGCTATTTCTTCATCTATACATCAGCCAATCCATCACTTGCTTGTCTGGAGAATGTGGTGCACAGAAGCAACATTGGTCTTACTGATCACTTTCGCATGATGACAATCGAAATACCTGAGGGTGTAAACACAGAAAAAGTTGATATTAAGAAACTTGCCCGTGGATGGAAAAATCACTTGTGTTCAGATGCCACAAAAAAGTATGGAAAGAAATGGGCTGATGAAAAAAGAACTTGCGTACTTCAAGTGCCATCAGCCATTGTGCCGTTCGATTTCAACTACATCATCAATACTGCTCATCCTGAATTCAAGAGAATAAAATGGGTTGGAACAGAGCGTTTCAGTTTTGATGCACGCATCAAGAACGGATGAGTAATTTGTACATGCTTTCCAAAACCAGAAAATTCTGTTTTGGTATTTGTAAAACGCTTCTTCATGTATTCCCATTTTCTTGGTGATGAATTAGATTAAACAGCGTTTCTAATGACATATACCATAGCACAGTCCAAAATTGTCTTTGGATTTTTTTGAACTTAGAATTGTTTCGAGATGCCGTTTTGCATCACTACAACACCAATTTATAGCCAACAATAATGTTAATCATTTGCATTAATGAATCAGCCCAAACACGCAGCTAAATTTTCGTTTATGAAATTTGGATTGAGCTAAACGAAATAGTTGGATCAACACAAAAGTTGCCAACCAAAAGCACCAATCAAATACTATTCACCATCTTGCTTACT
>JAYSWI010000569.1:0-10050 GCA_043718125.1 Flavobacteriales bacterium | reverse complement strand
GGGCACTTGGAGACGTTTTGATCAGAACGGAAAAAGGAAGGCAGATAAATATTATCCGGCAGAAAGTGCAGATAAAATTCGGGAATCGATGATGATGGAAAAGGAAGAGTGATACTCATTTGAGTAGCTCATTGCAGATTATGGCATGGTTGAATTTTCATCTGCGGTTCCTTCCAACAGTACCCATGTTCAAACTTAAAGAATCAAATTGGAAATGAAAAGGTGG
Source organism: Flavobacteriales bacterium (assembly GCA_043718125.1). Taxonomy (GTDB): domain Bacteria; phylum Bacteroidota; class Bacteroidia; order Flavobacteriales_D; family Sanyastnellaceae; genus JANNVZ01. The sequence continues at coordinate 9,824 of JAYSWI010000569.1, read as the reverse complement.
GTACCGAATTTCGTGTAACCCAATTCAAATGGACAACGTCCGTTTTGATGTACAATATTTAACCTTTCTTACTAACAACTAAAATTATCGGTACTAACAATACCAGAGATTTAGATAATTTTCAGTTCGGTTTATTCTGAAAATATTTGGCTGAATCAAAGAGCGATTTTGGAAGTGGAAATTTGAAAACATTAGTCGCCTAAAAAAGATCGAATCAATCACCATTGAACGAATCGCTGAGTTTGATTTGTTCTTGAAAAACTGAGCACAGTCAAATCGAGTCAATTGTTTTCTCAGCCATTTTTATTTTTTCTGAGGGTGTATTAGATTTTTTGTTTCCTTTAGATACGCAGCAATATTCAGCACACAATTTTGCAACTAAAGTTTTCGTTTCTTGTCTTGAAAACAAAAATAGTAGCGCAACAAACAAAGCACCTCTGTTGAAAAAACAATTTCATTTTCAATTCAGCGGTCTAGCCTTTATTAGCTTGCACGCGCTATCGCCTAGTTGGTGCTATTAGTTTATTCAATACTGTAAGAATGCTTAACCTTATGAAGCAGAAATTTATTTTCAAAAACCTGATGTTTTTATGCATCGGTTTTATTTTTTCCATTGGCCTGTCAGCACAAGATTTGCCGGAGTTCAATATGAGTGACAGCACCGTTACTGAATGCCAAGGCATTCTATATGACAGCGGAGGCGAAACCGGAATCTATGGCAACAATGAAGATTTTACTTTCGTTATCAATCCGGGGCAAGGCATTATCTCTGTCAACTTTATTACTCAATTTTGTGTAGAACAAGGCATTGATTTTCTGAGCGTTTACAACGGCCCAACTGCCGCTTCGCCATTGATAGGAACTTACACTGGAAGCGTACTTCCTCCTTCGATCACCGCATCCAATGGAGTTGTCACATTAGTAATGACCTCCGATAACAATGTGGCATATTGTGGCTTTACCATGCAGTGGAGTACCGAAGTTCCAGACCCAATTCCGCCTGCAATTGTGGTCAACGTTCATCCCAATTGCAACGCAAGTAATCTCACAGTAAATATTTCACCTCTCATCCCATGTTCCTATTTGCTCAATTCAGTTTGGACCGTGTTTGTGGGAGGCAATCCGGTGGTTGTCACCAACGCTCAACCTTCGTGCAACGGTGGAAATACAAGCGCAGTAGTGCTCACGCTGGCCCAACCTTTTTCATTCAATTGCGAATACACCGTGCATCTACACATCGAAATTCCAGATGCGTGTTTGGTCATTCATCCATTCGAATTGGAAACATCATTTACTTATGACAACTGTGGTGTGTTGGCAGAAATAGTAGCAGCACAAAACCCAATTTGTCCAAGTGGATGCACCGCCCTTACAGCAGAAGTTAGCGGATGTTTTTCTTACACTTATTCTTGGAACAACGGCTTGCCAGCAACGGACGGCCCTCACAATATTTGTCCATCAGCGACAACAACATACACCTGCACCATTACTGAAACCGAAACAGGAAATACTTCTACAGAATCAATCACCATTACGATAGAAACAAACAACATCACCACACTGCCACAAACGGTTTGTCAAAGCGCCAATGACATAACTATGACTGCGCAAGGCAGTGGTATATGGAATGGCAATGGAATCGAATATGAAACAAATATTTTCGACCCTGATACCGCAGGTGGTGGCACGTCCACCGTTTATTTCCAAACTGCATCGTGCTTGGATAGCGTAGTGATTACAGTAACACCTATAGAGACAGAGGAGGTGACAGCGGCCTGTCCGGGCACTGCTCCTTTTCAATTGAACGCAACACCGGCAGGAGGCACTTGGGCTGGGCCAAACACATCAGTAGGAGGGATGTTCAACCCAATTTCCGCTGGAACTTTCACTGTTGGTTACACCGTAAATGGCTGTGTGGATAGTATGGATGTAAACGTGGATATAATAGCTGGGCCATTCACGCTCGATTCAATTTGCCAATCGGTCGAGTATGATCAGATTTCGTTTGCACCTTATGGCGGCAACTGGAGTGGTGCTGGTATTGTGGATTCTTTTAACGGAGTTTATGCGCCTGCTGAGATGACAGCGGGAAATCATACATTCACATACACCATCAATGGTTGCAATCAGATTTTCAATATCTTCATCAAACAAATTTCTATAGGCGGAACCTATCATACCACTTGCCCCGATGAGGCTCCATTAGTTTGGTACAATCCAACTCCTCTGCCTATTGGTGGCGTTTGGCAAGGCGCAGGAATTTTGAACACAGGAACAGGATTGTTTGACCCAGGTTTGATAGCAAACAACACAACCACCTTCATTGCTTATCACGCCCCAAATGGATGCAGCGACACCACTTACATTTTCAATTTCAGAACAGCAGTTGCTGTTGATGCTCTTACTTTTTGTCAGAACAATCCTGCTTATGATTTGAGCGTTACAAACCTTCAAAGTATAGAACCTGCTGATGGCGAATGGACAGGTGCCGGAGTGAGTGAACCTAGCTCGAATAATTTTGTTTTCACACCAAGCACTGCGGGTGTCGGCCTGCACACTATTTATTATGAAAGAAACAATTGCCAAGATTCAATTGCCATCACAGTATTTCCTAATGCGCTCAATGTTTCAACACTTTCTTTCTGCGCCAATGAAGCACCAATTCTTTTACAAAGCAACATCGTGGAAGGTGGTATTTGGAGTGGCTCCGGTGTTATTGATACCGCCACTGGGTTGTTTGATCCAGCAGCCGCTACTCCCGGTAATTTTTATGTTTATTGGCAAACTCCGGCAGGCTGTGAAGACAGTATTTCGATTTTTATAGAAGCTCTGGAACTTGCCACTATATCAAATTTGGATGAAGCATATTGCCTTGTTGATCAAGATTTCACATTCAACGTCACACCCGTTGGTGGAAATTTGACGGGCTCACTTCCCGACTTTACATTTAATCCGTCTCAAATTGGCACTGGAGATTATCAAGTGATATACACATACAATGGAACGCTCTGTCCTTCATCAGCCGACACCGTGAATTTCACCGTTTATCCGGAGCTTGTAACAAGCATCAGCATCTCAGATGCACTTATATGTGAGGATGAATCCACTACCATAACGGTTACATCTACAGGCGGAAATCCAAATGGTAATTTTACTTATGATTGGAGCAACGATGGTTTGCCAACCAATGTGAACACCTCCACACCGGGTATCACTACTACCATTTTTGTTTATACTGATGATGGCTGTTCGGAACTGGTGCTGGACTCAGCATATATAGAGGTGCTTCCTCCTATAAATGTTACAGCCACCACAGGCTCCATTGTTTGTTATGGCGAACCAGGTCAAGCGCAAGTAAATGTGTTGCCTGTAGGAAATTATCAATACAAATGGAACAACACAATTGGAGTTGCTTCGATAGAAGCCAACGCAGGAACAACGTTGAGTATTGAAATCACGGACCTTATCAATGGATGTACTTGGGACAGCACCATCACCATTCCAAGTCATCCTGTTGTGGTTGCGAATTTCAACATCAATCCTGCAACGGCATGTATTGATCTGGCCGATGCAAACAGCGTCACTTTTGTTGACTTGAGTCAGAATGCGACACAAGGTGTTTGGAATTTTGGTGATGGAATTACGGCAGCATATCAGCCCGGAATTTCGGTACAACACGCATACACAACAGCAGGAAATTATACCATCACCCTTGCAGTAGAAAATAATTTTGGATGCACCGACAATGCCACAGATTTGCTTTGCATAATTCCAGATGTTCCAATTTTTATTCCTGACATTTTTTCGCCAAATGGAGATGGCAACAACGATGTCCTTTATGTGCGTGGTGTTGGATTTACAAAAATGGAATTCTATATATATAACCGTTGGGGAGAAGAAGTGTTTTTTAGTAACAATGTGGAAAGGGGTTGGGACGGTCAGTTGCGAGGAAAGCCCGCATTATCAGGCACTTATTACTACACTTTCAATGCAGGATTGGGCAACGGAATTAAGCAAGACTTGCACGGTGAAATAGCACTCATCAGATAAAAATTAAAAGTGCATATCTATTATTTCAATCGATAATAAAAAAGCAAACGATGGAAGGAAAAAGGAAAAACATCCCGATAGCTATCGGGACAAAAGTTCAAATAATAAAATCGAAATTTCAGTTTCATTTATTGTTGACATTGCTATTAGGAATGACTATAAATTTGAATGCCCAAGACCAGCATTTCACCGAGTTTATGAATGCCACACAAACTATAAATCCTGCTCTTACAGGCGATTTTGAGCAGAATGTGCGTGGTACTATTCTGCGCAAATCACAATGGCATTCGTTGGGTGAGGGATATACCACCAATGCCCTTGACGCACAGTACAAATTGCTGAGTTACTACAGCAACAACTACGCAGGTTTTGGTCTCAATGTCATTCAGGACAAAGCGGGCGTGGCTCAAATGAAAACATTTAGCATCATGGGAAGCGCGGCTTCACACTTGGTGGCCAATAGAAAAAATTTAATGAGCATGGGAATTCAGTTAGGATACGTGCAACGTAGTATTGATCCAACGGGTTTGAAATGGGATTCCCAATACAATGGCATCGCGTTCGATCCATCATTGGACGACAGAGAAAAATTTTTCACAAACAAGGATGCAAATCTGGATATAGGTGCTGGTGTGCACTGGAGGCACAAGGGCAGAAAAAAATATTCGCTTGGTTATGCGGTGCTGCATACAGGGCAGCAAGTAACTTATTTCGCGCGTGGAAATGACAAGTTGCGACTGCGCCAAACATGGCACTCAAGTATATGGAAACAGTACGAATTTTTTACAGTTCGTTATGATTTTCTTGTGCAAAGGCAAGCAGGTGCAATGGAAGTAGTAACGGGCCTCACCTTTGACAGCAAAGTGGGACTTGATTCCAAATACACCACCAATAAAACCAGCAGCAGTGTGAAAGGCGGAGTATTCTATCGCTTCAAGGATTCCTTTCATCCTTTCATTGGTTTTGAATACCGACACTTTGTGGCAGCTACTGTTGGCATTGATATTCGTTTGCGCAAATTGCCAAATTATACTGGCTTTGTTGGCGGCCCCGAAATTTCAATTTCTTATCTTGGTGTGTTTGAAAGAAGAAGAATGAAATTGATGAAGTGAGAATTGTGTAGCTTGCTTTTCTATCAATGATACCGACCAGCACAAGTGAGAATTCACAACAAGATGCATCAATGCTTTTGCATCTTATTGAAATGAAAATGCCCTTTGGAAAATATAAAGGAGTCGTACTGTGCGACCTTCCGGTATCCTATTTAGAATGGTTCGCACGCAAAGGATTTCCAAATGGAAAACTTGGCATGTTGCTTTCCACAATGAATGAAATAAAACAAAACAATCTTGAATATTTGATTGATGGATTGAAGATGAAAAAATGAAATCATTTATTTCTATTATACATTTTGAAGGTCATTGTGATTCGAAAAGAATGTAAAACAATATCGGCAAGTTTCAATAGTCCATTTTTATTCAGCCATCAGCGTTCATCGCTTTTAGATCATTTATTTATTGCTTCATTAAATGATCGGCTTGAAATCATTTGTGTTTTGAAAAACTCAAACAAATATTTCTGTCGGTAGAAAGTAACCAATACAAAATCCGTTGCGTTAAAGCGGTTTGAATTGACATCCCTAAGGTCTGTTCAACCCTATTATGAAATGCTCTATACGTAAAGTCGCTATGACTTTTATTCTGTTGTTTTCAATGGTTACAATGAATGCAGCATGGAATTTTTCGCAAACTTCTATTCAGATAAACAGTGGTGCAGGAGGCGTTAGTCGGGCAGGTGGATACAACTCCATGGCTCAGCCCACATTCTCCAACATCTATCTTGGAAATCTGAATGCGAGCAGCACATTGCAATTGAACAGTAGTTTCGTGCAAACCGCCAAAACATCGCCTTCAAATGTGTGCAGTGCAACTATGTTTTATAGGCTATACCGCAGTTGCGATGTAGCACCGGCTTGGACTTCTGTCGCACTACCCACTTACTCGAACATAGGTGCTGGTGTAGAGCAATGGGCCAACAACGCACTCAACTTAAATCTTCTCACCGGGCTTACATCGGCCACTTATTTTTTGGAAGTGAGATGGGTAATAACTGGACATTCTACATGCAACAATTGCTGCACTTCGAGTTTGTGGGATTTGACTAACACCACAGGTTACAGGGCCTACTTCGACTACATCATGACCGATTCTTTTACGGACGGAAACATCACTACCAACCCTACTTGGAGTGGTGATGCTGCATCCTATAGATACACAATCAGCACAACGGCAGCTGCAGGCGCAACTAATTCGAGGTCGATGGGTTTGCGTGCATCCAACGGATCATCTAGCGAGTATTTAAGCACAACAAATACCATTTGGAGTTCAACCGAACAGCATTGGTCTTTTTGGCTGGGCAGAAGATCTGCTGCCTATGATGCAAGCAATTCTGTTGCTGTTTGGCTCTATGCAAATGCCGCCAATTTGGAAACTGCAACGGTGGATGGCTACAGAATATTTATTGGGGACAATACAGGTGGCGATGAAATTTTTCTTCAGCAAATGACCAATGGGGTGGCTACCAATATCATCACTTCTGCTGCAATAAACAATGGTTTAACGGACATAGGATTTGCAGTGCACGTGGTGCGTATGGCCAATGGTGCATGGACGCTTTACACCTCCACATTGCCCACAGTGGTTGGCATGGGAGCTACAGCACACACCTGCCCAATCATTAGCGCAACGGTGAATCAAGGTGTCGCAACTGAGAACACTTATACACCATCTGGTGCAGGTTATTTTGGAATAGTATGCGTACATGGTGGCTCGCGCAACCAAAGGCGATCAGTAGAATTTGATGCGATAAAATTGGAAGCCATTTTTGCTTTGCAAACACAAGTTCAATACACAGCTTCAAGCATTACACAAAACGAAATAGACGGAACACAAACTTTGACATTGAGTATTGTAAACCCTTCAGTGATTGCTTCAACCGTTGCAACCATTTCACTCACATCAGGTGATGCTTCCCGTGTAGGAGGTTTTACTTCTCAAACGGTCACTTTTCCAATTGGCAGTTCTGCAAATCAAAACCTCATTGTCCCCATCACCAATAATATTTTGTGTGATGATCTAGCCAATATTGTTTTCACCATTTCTGCCGTAACAGGAGGCACTCTGGCTGTAGTGAACACGCCATCTGTTTTCAATTTGTCCATCATTGATGACGATATGGAGTACCAAACTTATCTGGACAAAAATGTAGAAACAGGAATTGTGAGCGAGTGGGCACAGAGCTCTGTTGGTGCTTGGTATGCTGATAATATTGAACCAATAAATGGTAGTTACTCATTGCGACACAACAATACTGGTGCCGCTGGCCAGGCCTGGTGTAGCGCAGATTTGGACAAGCAAAGTTTCGAAGGCGTGAATTCAAAATGGAGATTCAACTTGAGTCATTTCGGAATAGAACCCGACCATAATGATCGCTTCATGGTATTTCTTACAGCAAATGAAATCAATTTATTTTCTACTACTGTCGATGGATATGCCGTAGGTATAAATCCTTTGAATGGTGGAGCTCCTGACCTTATTACACTTTGGAGAATTGACAATGGAACCCTAACAGCCATCGTTACTTCCACTGTTGATTGGAATGCGACACATGATGAAATAGGTTTCGAAATAACAAGGAATGACGTTGGGCTTTGGGAATTGAAAATATGTGTGGCAGGAAATTTTGATGCTCTAATTTCTGCAGGAACAGCTACCGATGTTGTCTATAAAGAAGCACTGTTTTTTGGGCCTCGCTACCAATTCAAAAATGCAACAAGCGGTGAACTTTCAATAGACGATATTACATTCAGTCAATCGGGTTGTAAGGTCATTTATTATAGCCAAACTTCGGGCAATATGAACGCTGCAATTTGGGCAAAAACCACGGTTGGCGTTCCCGCTCTTTCAAAACAAGGTAAATTTTCCAGCTATGTAATTCAGGCAGGAAACACCATCAATCAAAACACGAATTGGATGATGGAAAATTTCACAATCAACAATGGTGGTTCATTAGCGATGAACAATTATGAATTGAAGTTGTTCAAGAACATGACAGTCAATGGGGGTTTAAATGCCGAGTTGGGAAGCATAAATTTTAAAGGTGCAATCAATCAGTCTGTAGTGCTTAACGCAAACATCACACTCAATGGTTTAGTGATTGATAATGATAATCAAACCGTCATTTTATCCAATGCGTTTGAAACAAATATCAATGGGGTGGTTGCGCTTGAAGAAGGCACATTACAAACCAATGGAAAACTCACTTTGCTTTCAACCGCTTCTGCCACAGGTTCAATTTCCGAAATAAAAAGTGGATCGGACATTCTGGGCAATGTCACTATGCAACGTTTGATTCCGGCCCTTACCAATTATCCTTATGGCAGTTGGACATTGATGGGAAGTCCTGTGCAGGGCGCAACTATCAATGATTGGAATGATGACATTATCACTACTGGTTTTGTTGGTTCGGACACACCACCGCCTTATTCATTTACAAATATTCAACACTATAATGAAAGTGCTGCAGGTGCTGAAGGTGTTGGCTACACACCTGTTGCATCATTGGGCGAAACGCTTCTCTCATCGGATGGTTATGCTGTGTATATGCAAACACAATCGCAGGCAATAGATGTAACCGGAAGTATTTACAAGAATAGTTTTACAAAACCATTGAGCTATACCAATACTGGCAATGCTGGTGATGGTTGGAATTTGGTGGTGAATCAGTATCCTTCACAAGTGGATGTGCAACAAATGATTTTGAATGGAAGTGGAATTGCGTCCTATTATTTATTCGATGCTGAAACAAATAATTACAAAGCCTACAACGCTATCACCAATACTGGCACCGCCCCGAAGTATGTGAATAGTAGTCAAGCATTTTTTGTAAAGGCCAATGCTGCGGGAGCATTCTTACAGTATCAAGAAAATTTTAAAACAAATAATGCAGCAGCTTTTGAAAGAAGTGAAGAAGAAAACGCATACTTCGGATTCACACTTTCTTCCTTCAACAACACAGCCGATGAGTGTGTCATTCTGTTTACCAACGAGGCCACCTCCAATTATGAATGGACGCACGATGCAGAGAAATTTACAAGCAGCAATCCACAAGCAGTAGGTTGTGCAACGGTATCAACAGACGAAATAAAACTCACCATTGATGCACGTCCGTTTGCGCAAGAAGGAATTTCTATTCCAGTTTTTGCCAACATGCCTTTGGCAGGAGAATATGTTTTCATGGTGAACGAAAGCAACAATTTGCCCTTCGGATCTTGCCTTTCTGTGGAAGATGTTGTCACCGGAAATACCATTCCGTTGCAGGCAGGAGAGTCATTCACTTTAAGCATCGACACGCCATACGCTGGAAACAGATTTATTATTCACGCCACACCAGCATTGCAAGTTTCGATTACTGATGTGACATGCAACGATGCATCAAATGGCGAAATATTGATCAGCGGAAACACTACAGATTGGACCATCCAACTGGTGGGAGATGGTGTTGTAATTACAAGTATTGACAATTACAATTTCGACAATTTGACTGGAGGCAATTATGAACTTCAAATAACTTCGAGCATAGCAGGCTGCCAATCGTCCACTATGCCATTAACAGTTGAAGAGCCATCGGTTGAATCTTTTCAAATAATAACGGCCTCGCCAGACGAGTGTAATGTTGGGGGCAATGCTGTTTTAGAATGGTTCATGGATTCTGAT
>JAYSWI010000568.1:0-3299 GCA_043718125.1 Flavobacteriales bacterium | reverse complement strand
AATTGATATTGCTGATGTCAAATTCATGCAATTCAAACTTCAGTGGAATTCGTGAATTTTCTGAGATAACTCCGCTTGCTTTTATCCATTGCTCTCCGTTGCTTACTTCAAAATTTTGAATCGAAATTTCTCTTCCCATAATTCGTCCTGCGCTTGTAGGAAGGATATTCCAGATTTGATTTTTTGCAGTGACGCTGCTGTTGCCAAACTCAAAATCAAAATCCTCAAAACTTCGCACGATGAGCTTTCCATTGATATCGCCACTGTGCCAACTGGTTTCATTACCCCATGCAATATTGGTATAGAGGCTGTCCTCTTCGGTTCGGGTTTCAAGCGCGAAATTTTCAAAACTATTTTCATCAATAATGAATTTATTGCTGATGATGTTCGCATACAGCGACTGATCATTTTTATACTTGTCAATCTTGACGACAATGCCTTCCAATTTTTTTCCTTCATAAACAATGCTATCGGATGTCAATAGCCCATCAAATATGTTTTCAATTTCGTTTACTTTCAATTGTAGATGTGTGTTTTTGGCTATCACCAATTCAGGTAGAAAAACATTGGTAATTTGACTGGCATCATAAATATTCATGCTCATTTCAAACTGCTGCGTGTGGTCTAAATGCTGCGGATAATCTAGACTTGGGAGAATTTCAGAAATTATTTTGATGAAGGACTTGCCTAGTTCTCTCACTTCAAAATCCCCAACAATTTTGGCATCCGCAAAATCTGAGTCGAGCACTATTTTGGGTTCGCCCTTGCGTGTTGATTCCAGTTTCAAATGATGCAAGTAATAATCATTTTCCGCTGCGCAATAGGTCACATCATCCATTTCTATTTCACCCACAAATTTTTCGAATTCGAAACCTTCACTGCGCGCTTTCAAACTTCCGCTTACAGAACTGTAATCATAATTTTGCAAAATATGAAGTGCTTTCAGATTCGCGTGTTGGACATTGGCCGCAAAGTCAAGCACCGGATCAGCGGGTTTGAAATCTACCGACCCATTAAACTCCATCACCAAATTTGGATCATTGATTTGGAAGTCGCCTTCAAATTGACGTAGCGCAAACTTGCCATGGTTGACGGTGATATTGGAATAATTATATCCATTCAAATACAAATTATGAATGTCACCGCTGAAGTTCGAATTCAATTTTTTCAACGTCAAGCCCTTGCCATCCACAAATAGATTGCAGCTAAAAGCACCCATGTCGATGGAGTTATAGAATTTGCCCAAATCAAAATTGGTGATAGCAAGATCACCTCTATACAAATACTCTTTTTGTTGCTCATCAAAGCGCAATGCGATATCGGTTTCTACAGTGCCAATAGCAGTTTCAATTTTTCCTGTGGACACAAAGTCGTTGATGAAACCTGTGAAGTTTCCGCTGTATGAAATTTGGCCGAGTTGATTGAAATTGTCAGGTGTTTTCAGAAAGGTCAAAGTGTCGAAAGGCGGTATTTGCAAGCGGTCAAGTTCCGCTTTATTGGTGGTCAATTCTTCAATATTCATAGTGATGAATGTTTGATCTATTTCCGGCAAACCGTCCATTTCAAAGTCCCCTTTGAAGTGCGTGTTTTCATCAATTTTCAGTTCCAAGTCGCGGCCTCGAAGAGCGGATACTTTGCCTTTGAATTTGCCTGACAATTCCACCTCAGAATTCCAACCCACCAAGTCGCTGCTGAAGTAAGCCAAGTCGCCCATGTTCAATTTAGAATCATGAAGCGCAATGTCTAGGTTCACTTTTGTATCAAATTGCTCGAAGTCTTCTATAAAATCTTTGTATTTGAATTTGAAATAGCCTTTCAGTTGCGATTTATTCGTTTCCACATAAGCATCATTCAAACGCAAATCACCGGGTAGCATAACCATGTCAGATTGCAAATCGCGCATGATAAATCCACTTTTTTCCAAGAATGAGAGTTGATTAATAGTTGCGTGAAGACTATCTCCTATCACCTCGAAATTTTTTAAATTCATTTCGAGATTGCTACCCGCGATGTGGTTCCAATCAATACCATAGTTGTCAAGCACTGCTCGGTTTTCATTTTGATAATTTACTCTGCCACCGTGGATATAAATGTTGTTTAGTGAAATATCGGAACTGGTGGAGTCTTCCGTTTTGGTCAAACCATCTATATAATCTAGTATGAATTTATGATTGAGCGCGGTATCGCCTTCATGTCTAACAATGTTGATGTATGGCTCCGTCAATTTCAGACTCTGCACTTCTATTCTACCAGTAATTTTATCGAAACTGTATGCCCCAATGTGCAATGCACGGATGAATGCAAGCGTGTCCTGATGCTGATCTTCGATGTACAAATCTTCCAAAACAAGCCTCGTCCACAAATCGATATGCACATGACCTATGCTGACATTTGTTTCCAATTCTTCGCTTAGGTATGCGGCCATACGTTGAGTGAGCCATGTTTGCACAGTGGGTGTCTGAATAGCGATGTACCCAATGGCAATCAACACCAACAACACAATAAAAATGGTACGTAGTATTTTGAAAAATTTCTTCAACGGAGAATTAAGCGGAAATTTGGGAAATTATTGCACCACACAAGTCAGAAACTGTGCCTGATCAGCTATTGTGAACACATTTTTGTCGAACAGAAAAACATAAACGTTGCTGCTCATTGTTCAATTAAGATCCAAGTCACTTTCTGTTTATACTTGTCCTCATAATTACAATTCAATCATTCTATAAAAGTTATGTTGACCGAAGTAACATCAGGCGTTGAAATAGCAGTAGAGCCACGCTATGAACCAAACCTTAGTTGCCCATTGATGGACCAACATCTTTTCTCCTACCACATCACAGTGATGAATGGAAATGATTTTCCTATTCAACTTTTAAGAAGGCATTGGTACATTTTCGACTCCTTTGCTGTGAATCGCGAAGTGGAAGGACCTGGAGTAATTGGTGAACATCCTATCATTCAACCCAGGCAGAGTTATTCATACCACAGTGCTTGCGACTTGCGCAGTATGCGAGGCACCATGCGTGGGTTTTATAGCATGAAAAATCTTTTGGACGAAAAAACTTTTCGCGTAAATATTCCATTGTTCTTAATGGAAGTTCCATATAGCTTGAATTAGTTTGTGCCAAAATTTGTTGCTCGGAATTGGCAACAATTCAATCTTCAATTCAGTACTTTTTTATTATGATGAAAATTATTTTTTTCGCTTTTGCCATCACAATTGCGTTGCAATCAAAGGCACAAATGGCGGTCGCGCTCGAGGCTGCTATGGCCGAACACAACCTGATGGGTATGTCCGT
>JAYSWI010000567.1:0-3302 GCA_043718125.1 Flavobacteriales bacterium | reverse complement strand
TAGTGGTTGCCATGCTTGATGGTTGAGAATTGAGAATTGAAGCTCACGACTTTCATCCACAATAGCTTCGATGGAATTGTTTAAAAGAAAGTTATCGGAAAGGGAACTTATACAAACAGTATCCCCTTGCGCTGATGCACCTGTTGCCGCCAGCAACAACAACAGTGTATAAAATGAATACCGCATTTGAGCTTTATTATTTTGGAGGTTATCAAATGCAAGTATCGTAAGGAGCGATACTAACATATTTGGAAAGGAACACAATTCTGGATTTTGTGCGTTGTATGGAAGATTTTATTCATTTCCACTTTTCATATAGATATTCTCAAAGGTCACTTCGGTTTTCGGGAAGTAGTTGAGAGTTGTACCAAGTATTATGTACTAAGTACAATGAACACTTCTAAAGGCTGAACGCAGTCTGTTTCGATGTGCACAGCCATAGTACTTTGTACCTAATACATAGTACATCATACATAGTGCATCATACATAGAGCATCATACCCTCTCCACAAACCTACTTTCATGCGATTGCCTTCATCTTGCATTCAGAAGTCATTTGTCGAAAATTCTTTCGATGAAAAATTTGTTTCTCACTTGCTTTTTACTTTCCCGCTTCGCAGAAAATATTTCAGCGCAGGCCATCACGTTTCAAAAATCTTTTGCCGCAGGCGGCTACACCATTGGCCGTTGTGTGAGGCAAACCAATGATGGTGGCTACATCTTCACTGGATATGCTGAGGTGCTGGGTGCCGGTATTCAGGATGTCTATCTCGTAAAAACAAATGCCGATGGTGATACGCTTTGGACAAAAACCTATGGTGGCTCGCAGTATGATGATGGTTTTTGTGTAGAACAAACCAATGATGAAGGATACATCATCGCGGGCTACACCAGCAGTTTTGGTGCAGGTGCTGAGGATATTTACTTAATAAAAACAAATGCAATGGGTGACACTTTGTGGACAAAAACCTATGGCGGCACAAACAACGACCGCGCTGCATCAGTAGTGCAGACAGTGGATGGCGGATACATAATTGCAGGTGAAACTATAAGTTATGGCGCTGCCAATCACGATGTGTATGTGATAAAAACAAATGCAGTGGGCGACATTGAGTGGACAAAAGTGATGGGCACCGGTGCAGATAATTATGGATATGATGTGATAGAAACAACGGACGGAAATTTCATGCTATCAGGTGGTCATGGCCCAGGTGGCGCATACTTAGCGAAGTTGAATACCGTTGGCGATTCGCTATGGACAAAGGGCTACATAGCCGAAGGGCCACCGCACCTCAACAATGCGCAGGCGGTAAAGCAAACAACAGATGGCGGATTTGTGTTTACAGGAATCGCTTATGGCGCCACTGGTATCCAATCTTATTTGCAAAAAACAAATGTCGCAGGTGATACAATTTGGGCCAAGAAGTACAGTGGAGTGAATCATGTTTATACCACAGACATTGACATTACTAATGATGGTGGCTACATTCTTTCGGGCTGGTCGCAGGCATTTCCAAATGGTACTTACAAAAGTATTTTGATAAAAACAGATGCAGTGGGTGATACACTTTGGACCAAGAAATTTATTGGTGGAGGTTCCTATTCTTCCGTGCAACAAACTATGGATGGCGGATACATTTTGTTGTCTGCGGACAACTTTAATATCTATTTGACCAAAACAGATGCGGATGGAAACACAGGTTGCAACGATGCCAACGCATGGCCTGTGGTTACTGATGCGATGCCTAGTGTATCAGTTCCTGTTGTAGCGCTTACCACTGGTGGCGATGCGTATTACACCACAACACAAATAGAGTTTGGGGGCACAATTACTTCATTGTGTTATGAGTGCAACCTCGATGTAACTCTAAACGAATTGCCCGACACTGTTTGTTTGAATGGAGTCAATTGGCCGTTGGTTGGAAATCCTGCAGATGGTGTTTTCAGTGGTCCGGGAGTTAGTAATTACACATTCTATCCTGCTGAGGCCGGAGTTGGTTTGCATGAAATATTTTACACCTATTCGTACTCTGATGCTTGCGGTGCATCCGACTCTGTTACTGTTTTTGTAGATGAGTGTGTTGGCGTGAATGAATGGAATGACGAAAATTCATTTTCCATTTATCCAAATCCTGCGAAAGAGTTTATTGTAATAAATACGCATGAGCAATTGAGTGGGAATATCCAATTGAGAATTTTTGACGCTATCGGAAATGAAATTTATGCTACTCTGTTTTTTACTGCAACCTGCTCACTGATGACTGCCAACTTTCCCAGTGGAATTTATTTCTGTCAGGTGATGAAAGGCGATTCCGTTGTCAGCAAAAAATTTGTAGTGGAGCGTTGATGGTTCGACAAACTATTCAGGTAGTAGAATTATTCAGAACCTAGAAGGGGTTTTAGAACCCCTCCGAGGTATCAACCCCGAAGGCGTTTCGAACGACTTCGGGGTTTTTAAAAACCTACTTTCATGCGATTGACTCTCGTTTGACTTTCTAAGTCATTTGACAAAAAATTCAAACCATGAAATTCAGAATTTCACAACTACTGATTCTGTTGTTTTCATTCACACTTATTCTCTCTTGCAAAAAGGAAGAGAGCACTGATGACAACAACAACAATTCAACACCAACACCTGCCACATTCACTCCATTAGTCACTGCTGAAGGAACTGCGGTTGGTAGTTCGAATGCTGCGATGATTGGAATTGGTGGCGGCACCATCACTTCTGCTGATGGAAGACTCGAAATAATTTTCCCTGCGAATGCATTGAACGCAGACACAGAAATTTCTATTCAACCGATTACAAATTTTTGTCCGGGTGGTGTGGGGCTAGCTTATGAACTGATGCCAGAAGGTTTACAATTCACTGAACCTGTTGTACTCACATTTCATTTCACCGATGATGAAATTATGGGTTCAGCACCGGAAGCACTTGCCATTGCAACCCAACACGATGATGATATCTGGTATTCTTTGAGCAACAAAACCTTGGACCAACCGAACTCTACTGTAAGTATTTCTACTACGCATTTCAGTAGCTGGGCCTATTATGAAGGCTATGCTATTTCGCCCACAGCAGCAACTATAGAGGTGAATGAAGCGTTGCCTTTGGTTGTCTTCATTACACCTGCCGGCACTGAAACCAATGATGAAGGAATAACACTTGCACCATTAGGAGCTCCTGCTCCCATGAATATTTTTCAAGACCTTATCTCCTGGTCAGTCAATTCTTTTCCGGGCGGAACATTCAACGATGGAATGATGAATCCTGAAAGTGGTTCATCAACTGCCACCTATCA
>JAYSWI010000566.1:0-3303 GCA_043718125.1 Flavobacteriales bacterium | reverse complement strand
CCAAGTCATGGTATCAATTTATTTTACAATTACACTGGCAACCCGCAGCAGTTGGGTTCGCATTTGTGCTTGGCATATACCATTGGTCTTCCATTGGAAAAAATGAAGGAAGGAAAACAAGACCTTCCAACACAAGGCTTTTTGCACAACAGCAAACGCGATTTGAAACTTGGATTGGGAGTTGGCTATACCACCAAAATATGGGACTTGCGGGATAATCAGCAAGCGGCAGTTCTAGGCTCGCATTACAATGCAGCACTTATTATTCAGTATCAACGCAAGTATAAATTGGGCCAATATTTCACGCTATCCACGGGCATCCGTATTACACACCTTAGCAATGGTGCATTTCAAATACCCAATTTGGGAACCAATAATCTGAGTGTTTTTGTTGGTTGTGTTTATCGTAATAAAAATAATGTTGTGCATCCTTTCCAATTAAAGAATGAAGAAGTTTTGCGCAAAAATGTTTCAACTATTTCCATCTCATCTGGAGCAAAAGCCCTTGCTGCCGGCAGCAGTAATAAGTACGGGAATTTTACACTTGCCTTTCTACAGCAAAGAAGATTCAGATATAAAAGTTCGCTAGGAGTTGGAGTGGATGTTTTCTACAACACCGCCATCAAATCTGCGTTGGAGGAGCGCACCGGACAAACAGCCACATTTGCTTCCATCATTCAAGTGGGTGCGTTGCTCAATTATACCTTGCATTTCAATTTGATGGAGCTAAACATGCAGCAGGGTTTTTATGTGGCCGACAGTTGGAAACACAATGGTATTTTGTACCATCGTTTTGGATTGCGTTATCGTTTTTCAAAACATGTCTTCGCGCAATTGATGCTCAAAACACATTTCGCCAAAGCGGACTATGGCGAACTTGGAATTGGTTATGCTTTTTGAAACAATGAGAGAACGATTGAATACTTGGATTGATGTTGCTATTTCGAAGTGCGAAAAAGGCCAAACCGTGTTTTTAATTTCTATCCTTTTACTTTCATTATCGCTACTGCTTGCGTGCAACAAAGAGCGTGCGCCCGACTGCCTACAACAAGCTGGAAAATATGAAACAGAGGTTCGAACAATTGCATCTTTTGACCGCATAGAATTGCACGATTACATTCAAATAGAATTGTATGACAGCACGGAAACTTTTGTGGAAATAACGGCACCTCGCAATTTGATACCCGAAATAATAACAGATGTGAAAGATGGAAAGCTACTGGTAGAAAACAAGAACACCTGCAACTTCGTACGCTCATACAAAAACAAAATAACTGTGCGCATTTACGCCCCATGTTTTGGCACTATCGAAAACTATGGAACAGGAAATATTTCGTGCATCAACACCATTGCATGTAGTTATTTTATGATAGAAAACCAACATGCTGCCGGCATCATTGCATTAGCATTAAATGTGGATTCGGTGGCCATCCTTTCGCACACCGGAGTGAGCGATGTGGTCTGCATTGGGCAAAGCACTAAAACCACGTTGTTCAATCAGGGCTATGGCTACATCGATGCCCGCAATCTGACAAGCACCGATACGTTTGTCAACAACTCAAGCCTCAATGATGTTTATGCCAATTGCAATGGATATCTGTTTGCTTACATCAAATATTCGGGCAATATTTACTACAACGGTACGCCCACATTTATTGATAAAGAAATAAAGGGAACTGGAGCATTGTTGCATCTGGATTGAGGTTGAAGCAAACTGCCAGGTAATTTATGATAGAAGAAAACTTCTGATTCTAACGCTGCGTACTTCGCTATTTTTTATGGCTTGAAGCGGCCATTCTCATAAAGTATTTTTCGAAATAACGATATACAAAATAGCTAATGACCAATGAGAAAATTATGGACAAAACAAGCCGCACTGATTGGGGTAACGGCAAGCCGTGTTCGTTAGCAAAAACTACCGCCAAGCCAACCAACGAATAGACAATGGGGTGCAATAAGTAAACAGAATAACTGGCCTCGCCAAGCAGTGTAAGTGGTTTGTGAATGATGCTGGGCAACTTGATGTTGAACTTGAAAAAACTCAAACAAACCAACAAACAGGACAACGTAAAAACAAGCCTACTCATTCCTGTTACAATGTTTATTTGATCGCCATAAGCGGGATAAAACATAAATAGAACAACACCCAAAACGAGCAGGGCCACATTGGTCCAATTGCTAATGTGCCTGTTGTGAAAAAATATTCCAATGAGATAGCCACTTAGAAATAGGAAGACCTGATTGAGTGGATTTACATAATTTGTACGTTGTTCGCTTAGCCCCAAGCTTGGGTCCAACTGCACGAATGCGAAATAGAGATACAAACCAAAGATAACGATTGAAAGCACCACCATCAGGGGCTTGTAGGACTTAGTGAAGAGAATAAAAAATGGGAAGAAGACATAAAAAACCAACTCGTTGCCAATGGACCAAATACCTGCTGAGTAAAAAGTATTCCAATCCAAGAAGCCAAACAATCCGCTTAGATTTAGAAAAAGGGGATACCAATTGGGGACATCTTGAGAGATAATTATAGCAGAAATCGTCACCAACCAAAGCAGAGGAAATATTCTGAAAACCCTCTTCTTGAAGAAGGCGAATACATCCGATTTGGAAGGCAGCATCTTGTTGTAATAAACATAATAAAGTGTGAGTCCACTTAAAATATAAAAGATAGAAACGCCATAAATACCCAGTCGGCCCATGAAGGTTTCAGCACTGAATTTGCCCAGCGTCCAGGACAGGTAATGATAAATCATAATGCCAAAAGCGGCCATACCACGCAGATAATCTAAGTTGTGAAGTCTATTCATACTTTACTGTTTAATTGGTGCTGAAATATTTCCTTGTGTGAGTGCTTTTGCTACAATACCAAAAGTGGTGTGTATGGTTGATCCTTTTGCCAAGTGGGCATATTGCACATTCAATAATGCGCAATGTTAAATGAAGAGAAAAAAATAAAAGGACAATTAGGGCGGAAACTTATTCTCTCTTCAACCATTCAAGGCAATCCTTGGGATGATCCTTATCGAATCCTTTGTAGCGTGCAATCCATAAGCCTGCAATGTTGCTTATATGAATAATTTGGTGGTCCACATGCATACATATTATGACCGGTTGCAGTTGCAAATGTTTGTACTCCGGAAGTTTTTCTTTTATCTTGTCGAGTGTTGTTGTAACCTGCTTGAAGGTTTCTTCTTTCAATTGATTTTTCACTTCTATTACAAAAGCATGCGTGTCGCTAAGAGCCAATAAATCGAGTTCCACATTTTTGCTTTTGTGCCAATATCTTTTCACTTTCTG
>JAYSWI010000565.1:0-3312 GCA_043718125.1 Flavobacteriales bacterium | reverse complement strand
GCAGCGTTACCATATTGTGCGGAATTACTGTAGGTGAAAATTCCATTGTTGGAGCTGGATCTGTTGTACTTAAAGATGTGCCTGACAATACTATTGTTGCCGGCAATCCTGCCCGCATTATTCGCAAGGTTTAATACTGAAATGACATTCGTTTTTTGCAATAACAACAACACCAAAGTTTGCCCGAAGTTCTCTTACTGATACCGCCCCTCACGCAGCTCAACACGCCCTATCCGGCCACTGCATATTTGAGCGGATTTCTTACACAGCAAAACATCAGCAATACGCAAGGCGACCTAGGTCTTGATTTGGTTCTCGAAATTTTTTCGCGCAGCGGTTTGGCGGAATTGTTTGATGAAATAGAAAAACATGATTTCAAACTTTCCTTCCCACTTCAAAATATTTTATCCAATAGAAAAGTTTATGAGCAAACAATTGATGCCGTCATTGCATTTCTCCAAAACAAAAATTACACATTGGGCTATCGCATTGCGGCCCGCGAATTTTTGCCCGAAGGTCTCCGATTCGATCCATTAAAAGATCTTGAATTGTTCTTTGGAAGCAACGGTGTGCAAGACAAAGCGCGCTATTTGTGTACTTTGTATTTGGAAGATATTTCCGATTTGATACAGGCCACTGTTGGGCCACATTTCGGGTTTTCGAAATATGCAGAGCGCATAGCCCGAACCGCTGTTTCATTCCAACCGATTGATGAGGAATTGAAATTGCCCAACAACCATTTGGACAATGTGCTGATAAAAATAGCTGCGAAATATTTCGAAAAATCAGTGCCAATACTCGTGGGATTTACTGTTCCTTTTCCCGGCAACTTGTATGGCGCACTCAAAGTGAGCCAATGGATAAAACTCAATTTTCCACAAACTAAAATTGTAATGGGCGGTGGCTATGCAAACACTGAATTGAGAGAGTTGTATGACCCGGAAATTTTCAACTATGTGGATTACATCACGCTAGACGATGGCGAAACTCCGCTAATCGCTTTGTACAATCATCTAAAAAATGTGGAACAATATCCTTACCTGAAACGCACTTACACCTTGCGCGATGGAAAGGTAAAACACATCAACACCCATCTTGACGCGGAAGTAAAACAAGCTTCGCTGCCTGCTCCAACCTACGATGGGCTGCGGCTGAAAGAATACTTGAGTATGTTCGATATGCCCAACCCCATGCACCGCTTGTGGAATGATGGACGTTGGAACAAGCTCACCATTGCACACGGCTGCTATTGGAAAAAGTGTTCATTTTGCGACATATCACTAGACTACATCAGCAGGTTTGAACAAGCACCGGCAGCATTGCTTGTGGACAAAATGGAAGCTCTAATTGCATCAACGGGCGACACCGGATTTCACTTTGTGGATGAAGCAGCACCGCCCCTTGCCATGCGCGATGTGGCCATAGAGATACTTAAACGTGGCTTGCAAGTGACATGGTGGACCAACATCCGATTCGAAAAAACATTCAATACTGATTTATGTAAGTTGCTTGCTGCATCAGGTTGCATAGCGGTAACAGGTGGCCTAGAAGTGGCCAGCGACCGTTTGTTGCAACTGATGGAAAAAGGAATAACAGTAGAACAAGTGTCGCGCGTGTGCAAAGGATTTCGAGACGCAGGCATTTTGGTTCATGCCTATTTGATGTATGGTTTTCCTACTCAAACCGAGCAAGAAACCATCGACTCGCTGGAAGTAGTGCGACAGCTTTTTGAAAACAATTTGTTGCAGTCTGCTTTCTGGCACCAGTTCGCTATGACGGTACACAGCCCGGTGGGCATCCACCCGGAGAAATATGCGGTGGTGCGCACCGGTCCTGAATTCGCGGGTTTTGCAAACAACGATTTGTACCACCAAGATCCCACAGGCGCGAAGCACGAATTGTTTTCTGAAGGATTGAACAAAGCACTTTACAACTACATGCACAACAAGGGTTTCGAATTGCCACTGAAGGACTTCTTTTCTTTTCTGGTGCCACACACGCAAGTGCCAAAAAAAACCATTGCGAAATACTTGAACAAACCGCAACTCGATGCAGACAAACTACAAGGATATAGACTGGCATGGAATGCAGTAGTGGTGAAGTTCATAGTCAACAAATCCTTTACTGAAGTCGTTTTCTTGTGTGTAAAACGCAGCGTAAAAATTGAAATGCCCACACTGGTAGTAAGATTTATTGAAGAACATGCACAACAACTCCAAGTTACTTCAACCGCACCATTGGATTGCATTGAGACCATTGACAAATTTTCACTTATGTTGCAATTGACCCACCAAGAAATTGTGCAAAGCCATTGGTGGAAAAAATGGAGAGCCGAGGTGGTTTGGATAATAAAATATTGATGCTACTGTGCAATCGGATATATGCCTTCAATACAATGCCTTGCCTTGCCTCGCGCAGAAAGTCACAGAACATCACAGAAAATAATTTTATAGAACAACCAAGTTATGCAGCACACCACTCACCGCTTCCAACGTTCCATTTCAATGGTGCTATCACAACAGAATATTTCGTCCGTTGCGTTGTTTGAAGCGATACAAATTGTGCGGTGTTGCCTGTGCTCCAGCAACAATTGTTGAAACCATTTTGTGTTCTTCGCATCAAGGTGCGAGGTGGGTTCGTCCAGCAGCAACAAAGGCGTGTCCGCTATAATAGCCAGCCCCAATTTCACACGTTGCCGCATACCGCTGCTAAAATGTTTGAGTGGTTTATCTATTTCATTTTCTAGTGCTACCTTCTGTGCAAACTGCTCTACTCCTACTCCACCTTGCAACTTTTTGAATTGAAGAAAAAACTCCACGTTTTCTCTCAATGAAAATTCATCATACACATTTACATACGGAGTGGCCCATGTGGTGTATCTATAAATGTCGTGAGTGCTAATTTTTTTATCCAAGTGGTTCCAACTAATGCCACCTGCACTGGGCGACATATAGCCCGAAATAATTTGGAGTAGTGTACTTTTTCCAGAGCCATTACCGCCTGTTATAGCCAAACATGTTTGCGCCTCAAGGCACAAATCAATACCTTGAAAAATCCATTGGCGATTAAACCGTTTACCGATATTTTCTAATTTAATTTTCAATGGGCTAGTGTAGATTTTTTCACGTTGCGATCAAGGAAATAAATTACCGCAAGAATATTGACACAGAGGTAAATTACCTTGGCCCACACCATCGTTTTTACAGCGCCTATCTCGTCCATGCCATTGTGGTAGGAGTATGCAAAAGCAACCACCACGGCACCAAAGTGTACGGCATCAATCACCAGTGTGTACCACTGCAAATGCAGCCT
>JAYSWI010000564.1:0-3315 GCA_043718125.1 Flavobacteriales bacterium | reverse complement strand
TACCTCCAATCACAATTCGAATTTTATCCTTCGTCTGTTCATAGATATATTCTGGATATGAGAAAATTTTGAGGCCAAGTTCCGCTGCGCGCAATAGTTCTGGATTGTCCTTGCGGGCGTGCATACCCACAATGACAGCGTCAAGGTTGGCCGATATTTTTTCTACAAACCACCCATCCATTTCTGGCAGCAATCCATGTTTTGATAATCGTGACTTGCTTGGTTCAAAAATTTCATCATCGCTGCCGGACACAATTATTCCCTTTTGATGGAGTGCGATGGCAAGGTTGTGCATGGCACTGCCGCCAATGGCTGTTAAATGAACTTTCATTGAATTTTTTGCACTATTAGGATGCGTTCGCAAGATTTACAATTCCAAACTAATGTTCCTCAATTATTGATTTTCTTTTTCAATGTGAAGGTGTTGAATGAGTTTTGCATTAAACGAAAATGATGTAAAATAATAGTTCAAATTCGCTCAATGAGTGAAAAAAACAAAGACACATCAAGGGCTTCTAAATCTGGACTTATGCCGGAGTCGCTGGTGCATGTTGGGTCGCACAGCGATGCCAAGGTGCAGGTGAGAGTGATGGACTACGACAAAAATGATTTGCACGAGTCCGTTATGAACGACTATAGCGTATGCGAAAAATTTTTGACTTCAATGTCTGTATCATGGCTGGATGTTGATGGCATTCATGACAACAAAGTGATTGAGGAAATCGGAAAGCGATTCAACGTTCATCTTCTGGTTTTGGAAGATATTATGAATAGTGAAAGCCGGCCTAAGGTGGAATTTTTTGAAGATTATATGTTCATTACTCTAAAAATGTTGGAGCTACATCCTAAAACCAACGCATTGAACGTAGAGCAACTTTCGCTCATAATTGGCTCTAAGCATGTTTTAATGTTTCAGGAAAGAACGGGCGACAGCTTCGATCCTATTCGTGATCGAATTAGAAATGCGATAGGCAAAGTGCGCTCCAAGGATGGCTATTATTTGGCATATTTGATACTGGATGCCGTAGTGGACAATTACATAACGGTGAGTGAAAAACTTGCGCAGCAGATAGAATTGTTGGAGGACACTGTGGTGAAGCGTCCAACAGAATTTACACTGCACAGAATACTCGCTCTGCGCAAAGAACTTCTGGATTTTAAGCGCAGCATCGAC
The DNA here is from genome assembly GCA_043718125.1 of Flavobacteriales bacterium. GTDB lineage: Bacteria > Bacteroidota > Bacteroidia > Flavobacteriales_D > Sanyastnellaceae > JANNVZ01. The sequence goes on along the minus strand of JAYSWI010000564.1, from coordinate 2,141 downwards.
CCGCTGAAGGAAGCTATTAATACAGTGACAAGAGAGTTGGATACCGATATGGCAAATTATTACCGCGACTTGCATGACCACATTATTTATGAGTCAGAAAACTTGAATATGTACCGAGAAATGCTTTCGAACATGCTTGATTTATACCACAGCAATATTCAAATGAAGATGAATCAGATCATGAAAGTAATGACCATAATGACGACCATTTTTGTGCCTCTCACTTTTTTGGTGGGTGTATATGGAATGAACTTCAACAACATGCCCGAACTGGAAACTGAATATGGATACTACATCGTGTGGGGCGTAATGATTATTGTAGTGTCCTTGATGCTTCTTTTTTTCAAAAAGAAAAAATGGCTTTGAATTGTGATGAAATATTTCTCATTTCTTTCAAAAAAATTTACTCAATTGCGCTTTTGATTATATAAAATTGCAACACGAAAATTTACTTTTTTCTATTGGAAAATCATTCATGAAAAATTGCCATTTCCAGCTCGATCAAGTGGTCATAAGAATCTGAATCAGAAATGACTCGTGCCTCCAATGGCAACGAAAACTTATTTCACATTCGATTATTTTTTATTAATAAAAAGCGACCACATCTGAAAGATGAAAACAAAATACATAGACCTTGTTGAGCAAACATTTGACTGGCCCCAACAAGAATTTAAGATAAATAAAGACCAACTACTTTGGCATGATGTGCCATTGACAGAGCTGGTGGAGAAGTATGGTTCGCCATTAAAATTCACCTACTTGCCAAAAATTTCGAACAACATTGAGCGTGCAAGGCAATGGTTTGCTGAAGCCAAAAAAGAAGTGGGCTACGAAGGGGAATATCATTACTGTTATTGCACCAAAAGTTCGCACTTCAGATATGTGTTGGAAGAAGTGTTGAAGAGCCAAGTTCATCTGGAGACTTCTTCGGCTTACGACATTGATTTGATCCGAAGGCTAGGCACACTTGGCAAGGTGAAAAAGACGCAGCGCATTATTTGCAATGGATTCAAAGGGCAGGAATATGTGCATAAAATAATGGCACTTCATGCAGATGGTTACAAGGACATCATTCCTATTATTGATAATAAATATGAATTTGCTACTTTTCAGGAGTTGATGACTGAGCAGATGAACATTGGCATTCGCATAGCAAGTGAGGAAGAACCAAAGTTTGAATTTTACACCTCAAGGCTTGGAATTGGATACAAAGATATTGTTCGTTTTTACAAAAAGTCTGTTGCCGAAGACCCAAGATTGAAACTAAAAATGTTGCACTTTTTCATCAACAGCGGAATAAAAGACACCTCCTATTATTGGAATGAATTGCTCAAATGTTTAAAGGTTTATTGCGAGCTTCGACAGATTTGTCCGACCGTAGATAGCTTGAATATTGGAGGTGGATTTCCTATCAAAAACTCATTGGCATTCAATTTCGATTATCAATATATGGTGACAGAAATATTAAGACAAGTGAAGGCTTCGTGTGAAGAAGCGGAAGTTCCGGTACCTCATATTTATACTGAATTTGGTTCATTCACGGTGGGCGAAAGTGGAGCTGCTATCTACAAAATAATTTATCAAAAGGAGCAAAATGATAGAGAAAAGTGGAACATGATCGATTCCTCTTTTATGACCACTTTGCCCGACAGTTGGGCTATAAGCAAACGTTTCATCATGCTTCCGATAAATAATTGGAACGAAAACTACGAACGTGTTTTTTTAGGAGGCCTCACATGCGACAGCGATGATTATTACAACAGCGAGCAACACACCAATGCGATCTACATGCCCAAATATTATCCCGATCAGGATCAGTATATTGGTTTTTTCAACACGGGTGCTTATCAAGATACACTTGGTGGTTTTGGTGGCATTCATCATTGTTTGGTGCCTCAGCCAAAACACATTCTAATAGATCGAGACGCCAAAGGAAAACTAAAATATCGGTTGTGGAGCAATGAACAAAAACCAAAGGATGTACTGGAGATTTTGGGTTATTATGATTGAGAATTTTTTTTTCTCTTCAGAAATTTTGATGAGAGCTGTCCATAGTTGCAAGCTGGTGTTTCAAATCGGTTATCAGCCGTTGAACCTGAAATATGAATGGAGTTTGCAGATCATCATCCTACTTTTCGCTC
>JAYSWI010000563.1:0-3329 GCA_043718125.1 Flavobacteriales bacterium | reverse complement strand
ACCAATCAAGATACCACCTTTAGAGTGAACATGCGTTTCACTAAAGGCCACCCAAACAATAAGGTATATCCTATGGGTGAGCGCAAAGAGTATCACAATTATTATTTAGGACACATGCCTCATGCAAGTGAACGAACAAGCATAGTGAACACGGTAATAAAAAGTGGTGCATACACCAACACCGATGTTATTTACACACATTCGCCTTCGGGCTTTCGTCATCTTATTGTAGCGCGCACAGGCGCACCCACTGCTGATTTTGAAATGACATTTACAGGACAAAACTCTTTGAGCGTTGATGCAAATGGAAAACTAATCATTGCAACCACCATTGGCAATATTACTTACACAAAAGCTAAGGCATACACCATGAATAACACAACAGGTGTGATGACACTTTTGAGTTGGCAGCCGAGTTATGTTGTAAATGGCAGTGCTGTTTCGTTTACTTCGTTTGGGACTTGGTCAGGTACTTTGGTGTTGGAGTTTGGGGAAGTGGCAGCAAGTGCATCTGCATCTGTGTTGGAAAATGTAGATTGGAGTACCATGTTTGGTGCCACAGGCAACGACCAGTTCAAAGATGTAGCTTGCAACGCTGCAAATGATGCTTTTGCTTTTGGAGAGACTACAAGTGCTATTATCACGGATCAGATTGGAGAACAAATAGGATCAAGTTCAGGAAATACCGATGTTATTTTAGTCAAATTCAATGCTGGCTGCGAGGCTGCGTATATGACCTACTATGGCGGAAGTGGCTATGATAATACACGCGGTGGCGAAATAGATACCAATGATGGTGAATTGTATTGTGTGGGAGTCACCACTAGTGCAGATTTGGATAATGGCACCACACCCATGGACGACAATACTAAGGGTGGTGCGCAAGATGGCTACTATGCCAAATTTTCGGCAGAGGGCTTCCTCAATTTCCACACTTATGTTGGGGGCAATGGCTTGGATGCATGCACTGGTGTGTCTTATGCATTCTTTCCGCAAATGAATCTCAATCTTATTTATTATGTGGGCTATACCGATAGCGGTAATGGCTGGCCTGAATTGGTGAACCAAGCCAACTCAGTCAATATGCCTTATACTGATGGTGTAGATGGTTTTATCATCAAGCGCAGTGGTGGTGCTGAAAATGTAGTTTGGAGCACATTCTTTGGTAGCGATGAGGATGATTGGATTACCGATGTGGACCTTATGCGCGGCTCACCTGTGTTTGTTGGCATTACTAACAAAGAAACTTACTCCCCTGTAGATGGCACTTTGCCAACAGACGGTACATTCCCTAAGGCACATGGGAGCAATTGGAATAGCAATTTTTTAGACAACAATGGCTCAGCACCATTTAACTACTTTGTAGGCTACTTTGGCGATGATGGCTCGGTACTCAATCAGTTCTTCGATCAATTCCGTTGGTGCACATATATATCTCCATCCATGGATGGTCTATTTTATAACTCAAAGGCAAGCGTTTTTATTGATAGCGATGGATTCACATTTGAAGACGTAGGTGATGCATTCATAACAGGCCAAGTACCCGCACCTACAGAGGGTACTATCACCTATCCATTTGTGCCCAATGGCTGGCATCAGGGCCAGTTTGGCGGTGGCTCCAGCGATTCATTTTTTATGAAGTTCCGCATGCCCGGGCAAAATTATAATCTTACGCGCAGCACACTCTTTGGTGGCGATGGTGATGAGTGGGGCGGTGGCTTTGCTATAGACCCTGCCGACAATGTGTATATGTGCGGCCAAGCCAAAGTGAACGACACACAAGAAGAAGCTGATTGGTGCATACCACCTACAGATGGCAAATTCCCCATGTGCGATTTGAATGGATTGTTATATACCGAAACCAACATAGTAGGGCAAAACCAACGGGCTTTTGTATGCGCATTCAAAAACAATGGCGAAATGCGATGGAGCACAGAGTATGGTGATGGCGATGCAAATGCAGGCAATGCCATGACTGCCAATAGTGAAAAAGTTTGGATGGTGGGATTCAGTAATCAGAATTGGACAGATGAAGAATTTGATGATGCAGTCGGTTCAACTGATTACTTCCGAATATTCACTGGTAATAGTTTAAGTCATCAAGAAGCCACGATTGCTCGTTTTGATATTCCGCTCATTTTAGGTACAGATGAAAGTATCTCAAATGAAGGCCCAACCTTGTTGGCATTCCCAAACCCAACAACAGGAAATATTCAAATCATGATTCCACCATCCTTGCAACAATCACTGAACACATTAAAAGTTTATGATGCAATTGGACAATTGGTGTTTGAAGTGAAGGTGACTAATCAGTCATTGATTGATTTAGATATTTCTCATTTTGAGAGCGGTGTCTACCTCATTCAATTGACGAATGAAAATTCTGCAACTTCTATTTCAATCGTAAAACAATAATCAAATCAAAAAGCAGGGCAACCAACCGTTGCCCTGCTTTTTTTAAATCTTTTTGCATGAAAAAGTACATTTCTTTAATCATTTTGCTAGCTGTGCATCATGCAATCCTAGCGCAATGGGAATTGGTGCAAGAAATAACGATTGAGCAAAACAACTATAGTGGTATGTCTGCAGTAAATGATAGCACGGCTTATATAGGAATGAACATTTATGACAATTGGCCTAACTATCGAGCGTGCATCCTAAAAACTACAGACTATGCGATTACATGGGATACGGTCTATTCTATAAATACCGATATTCAAGGATATTTTGAATTTCGAGATATCTTCTTTATCAATGAAAATATTGGGTGGGCTTGTGGTTCGCCTATGCCATATATCTTAAAAACTATCGATGGTGGTTTATCATGGGTAGAGCAACCCATTCCCATAGAAGCAGAAGATGCCTTTGAACGCATAAAATTCTATGATGAAAACTATGGAGTAGCTCTTAATCGTTTTGTAGGTCAACATGCCATTGAGACATTTGATGGAGGCAACACTTGGCTAGTCAATGATTCTTTAACCGGGTATGATGTGGATTTTTTAGATGAATGTAACTACATTATCAATACCAGTGGGCCTATCAAAAAAACCTTCGGTTGCCAATTAGATTTTCAAACATTGCCATCTTCCGAAGATGGTAGTGTACCTGAACGACATGGACGCGCTGTTCATTTGATTGATGAAAACACTTGGCTAATGACCGCTTCTGGTAACATTGGGCTAAACAGTTTTGGCTCAATAGTGCGCACTATAGATGCTGGCCAAAGCTTTCAATTTCTTGATTTGTATTTCACACAAGGAGCAAGTGCACTTCACTTTCGTGATGCTATGAATGGCTATGTTTCGCTATCCAGTACATTTGTTGGC
>JAYSWI010000562.1:0-3332 GCA_043718125.1 Flavobacteriales bacterium | reverse complement strand
AAAAAGGTGAGGCAAAACCGATAGCACTTAAAGGCGAAATGGTACTCAACGAAAGTGCGGAACGCGCCTATCTCTTCGAACACATCTGGCGTCAGGTGCGCGAAAAAATGTATGTGAAAGATTTGAATGGAGTGCGCTGGGATTTTTACAAAACAGAATACGCCAAGGTGTTGCCCAACGCAAACAACAACTACGACTTTGCAGAGATGATGGGCGAGATGTTGGGCGAACTCAACGTGTCGCACACAGGTGCTTACTTCGGTTCGCAAAACCCCAATGGCGACCAAACAGCCAGCCTTGGCTTGTACTATGACAACAGCTACACAGGCAACGGTATGAGAATTTCTGAAGTGATGCACAAAAGCCCCATATTGAAGGAGGGCACAAAAATCAAAGCGGGTGTGGTGATTGAAAAAATTGATGGCAATGTGATTTCGGCTGATATTAATCACTACCGTTTTCTGAACAGAAAGGCTGGCATCAACATATTACTTTCATTACTCGACCCAAAAACAAACACACGTTGGGAAGAAACCGTGAAACCCATTTCTATTGGACAAGAAAATGAATTGCGCTACAAACGTTGGGTAGAAAATTGCGCTCATATCGTTGACAGTCTTTCTACTGGCAAGATTGGCTATGTGCATGTGCGCGGAATGGATGACAGAAGTTATCGCACCGTGTATGAAGAGGCATTGGGAAAGAATGCCTTCAAAGAAGCGCTGATAGTGGACACACGCTACAACGGTGGTGGCTGGCTGCACGATGACCTTGCCACTTTTCTTGACGGAAAAAACTACATCACCATGCAGCCGCGCGGACAAAATTTGGGGCAAGAACCACAGTTCAAATGGAGCAAACCATCGTGTGTTGTGATGAATGAATTCAACTACAGCGATGCGCACATGTTCCCATATACGTACACCACGTTAGGCATTGGAAAATTGGTAGGCATGCCTGTTGCCGGCACAGGCACTGCCGTTTGGTGGGAAGGTTTGCAAAACGGTGTCACCTTCGGCATACCACAAGTGGGAATGGTGGATACACAAGGTGATTTCTTAGAAAACAAACAACTGGAACCCGATGTGAAAGTGGCCAATGAACCTGTGCCGCTCGCCCAAGGCCGCGACCAGCAGTTGGAAGAGGCGGTGAAAGTTTTGTTGAAGAATTAAACATCATTTGATAAGGATAAAAGTCGCTCGATGAAAGTCGAGCGACTTTTTCGTTTGCCATTGAAAACGGTACAAACTGAACCTGATATCAAAGAACCTATCAAAACTCACGATGCCCTAAAAGCAACCGGCTTATCCAACTTCTTGCTCTGCCCTAAAAAGATTCGGGCATAGATGCGCAACAGGGCTAACTCGATAAATACAATGTTCAGTGAAGTGAATACAATCAATGGCAAATCTGTTTTGCCGATATGACTGAACAACAAATCGATGCCGATGAAGGTGGGTGACAGCGGCAAACCGGTGATGATGAGGCATGACACAAGAAACACAAACGCAAGCCATTTCCTTTCCTGCACATAACTATGGTAGCGATTCAGTTCAATGTTGTTGTCAATGCTTTTGATTTTGCTCAGGCACAAGTGACCGACAACAATAGCGATTAGCGCACCGCTCAGATAGATGAGCAAATAACTGGTCTTAAAATCAGGATTGGACAACGCAACAGAAAGTGCTACAAAGAGAACTGCTGCAAATACAAACCACCATGCACGAAGGGCATCACCGCGCTGCGCAAAGGCATTAAGTATTAACGCGAATGCAATTGCAGATAACAAGATTGGAAAAAATGTTACGGCAGAATCAGCAAACACGATTGGTTTGAAATAGACAATGATTGCAGCAGCTAGGATTGCCCCCAACAAAACCTTCATCCAGAGTTTTGAAACAAATGCCATTTTTTTTCCTAACCATTTAAATGGATTCCATAACAAGCGATAGAGCAAATTATCGAGGTGAAATTCTTTCACTGAAAGCATGTAAACAGAATTTCTAAACTTGCTGTATGCAGTATTTCCATTCGCAATTTTCGGAGTGAAGTAGAAATACATGTTGTGAATTTTATAGCTCAACACCGATGGAGAAATCAGCAATTGGTATGTGCGCAACAGTGCATTGCCGCTGAAGTGAATGAGCGCGATGATGTGCCATCCCAATGCTACTTCCACGAACATCAATCCTATTTGTGTGATACTTGCATAAGCAATTTGAGTCTTTACTGTTGGTTGTACTCGTGCTATGCTGTTGGCTACAATTGCTGTAAGGGCACCCACAACCATCACTGCATATTTTATGATGTCCACACCCTCCCAATAAGCATAAGTGCGCAACAAAAGGAATACACCGATGTGTACCGAGAGCGAACCATAGAAGATGGCGCTTGAACTTGTAGGGCCTTCCATTGCACGCGGCAGCCATGATGAAAACGGTAACTGGGCCGACTTGGTCATGGCGGCTATCATCACCATCAGGCAGATGAAAATGGAATACCACTGGTGTTCATCATGGTGTGTTTGCATTGCAAGTGCATCATTCAATTGCATGAACACAATGTTCTCGTGCCACAGTTGATGGCTCATCCACATAGCGAGAATCAGGCAGATGTCGCCAAGGCGATAAAGCGACAAAACCTTTATTCCATTTTTTACAGGCAAATAGCGATCACGATAAAATGCTATGAGAAGAAAAGAGGTGATTCCAATGATTTCCCAACCGACAAACAGCGTTTCGAAATTGCCTGCAAAGACCACAATATTGAATGCAGCAAAAAACAAAAGCATAGTACAGAAGTAACGTTTGAATCCTTCTTCGCGGTGCATGTAGTATTTGCTGAACACAGCCACCATCAATGCAATGAGCGAACCTACAACTGAAAAGACCATCGTTGTTTTATCGAAGTACAGGTCAATGAAAATGTCGAGGTGGTCATTTTTAAAGAGAGTCATTTGCCTGATGTCAAGCAGCGGCATGTCATTCAGCAGCCACACTATTGCGAACGAAAAGGTACCCACAAAATGCAGCACAAGCGTAGCAAGCGCAACCGAAGAAATCCATCGCTCCTTCTTCCTTGGAAGTGCAGCGACAACCGCAAACGCAATGAGCGGAATGAGTATAAATAGTTGAAGAAAGTTCTGCATAAAGAAAATTTATGATTGAGAATGATTGCTACTTTGTTGATGCCTGAGTGTTGAAAGTATCAGGTCATTTTTCAATCGGCATGATTCAGATTTATTCACGATGAACCCCGAAAGGGGTTTAACCAAAATAACCACGGGTGCAACCCGTGGAAGGATGAACCGCAAGTGTTGAGAACCCCGACAG
>JAYSWI010000561.1:0-3340 GCA_043718125.1 Flavobacteriales bacterium | reverse complement strand
TTTGGATTGGAAAAAAATTGGCTGGGGACCAAATAAAGTCTGCCTCAATTCCCGAATTCAAGGTTACCGATTCGCTATTACAAATTTGTAATGTATCTGCCAGAACAGGCGCAGGCAATGGATTTATTGTAACCAAAACGGAATCATATACTATGCAAATTCCATCGCTTACTACTACATCATATTCGTAAGTAATTGGAATATCGGTAGTGTTTGAAATGGAAACTATGGGAGTTGGCGAATTGATATTATTCAAATCTTGCGGGGGGCTCCAAACCAACGTACTTCCGACAGGACTGTCCTGCCCAATTACAATTTCAAAAGCATTAGAACACAATTCAATATCAGCACCGGCTGTGTAGGCTATGCCATTTTGCAAAACAATTCCAAGTGCTGCAACGTCTGCTGGACATGGGCCATTTGCTGGTATCGCGTAATAATAAGTACCGCTCAAATCAATTTGAGGATCGATATAATCATTTATGAATGGCATATCTTCAAAGTTCCAGTTGCCATCAGTTTGGTTAGAAGATGGAAGCAGATCAAGTAAGAATTGTTCGCTGTCACTTGTACAAAAAATGTAATTGGCATCGGCACCTGCATTCACAGGTGCAAACACATCTAGTGTATATGTCCAAACGCTTGAAGCACAAAGGTCTTCGGGGTTGGTAGTGAATGTGAATGTCTGTTGATTTAAAAATGAAAGCGCAACAATATTGTTTATGATGTTGTTTGAAACATCGGTCCAATTTCCATTCGAAAAATTGATAGCTGCATTGCTTGAGTTGAGATCGTAATTAAGCAAGCTATTGCAAACCGCCATGCTATCAGTTCCATTTTCGAAAGCGATTTGTTCTACCGTCACATTTATCTCCGAAATTCCACTGGGACAGCTATTTGTGCTCGGGTTCAATACTGTAATAGAGAGGCTTTCATTCACCGCTGGATCGAAAATGTTACTCAGCAAAGTTCCTTGAGAATTTTGAAAAATGAGATTTGTAAGCGAATACAAATCATTTAAATCTAATGAAGCAGATGTTTCACAAATGGTAAAATCAATATCCCCAGGGGCTTCAAATTCCTGTTCAATATTCAATTCAAAAAGAGCTGAATTATTTGGGCAAATATTTCCATCCAGAGTGTAAGTATAGTCTTGTAAACCAAATCCAGACACTGGCACGTTGGCCAACACTTGAATACCAATATTGTTGGTCCAAACGCCTCCTGCATCGGCATCAGCACTAAGCAAAGTATTTAGATTAATGCTTGATATTGACTCACAGAATGTCACGTCATTATCCAGACCCGCATTAGGCATATTTTCAAGTGTTATTGTGAGCTGCGCATTCATTGGGCTACAACCAACGTTGGGAAAAAAATAGGTGTAAATTCCTGGAGCTTCATTTTGTGGGTTGTAAATGTTGTCCACCACCAAGCCTTGCGAATTTGTCCAAACACCACCTGGTGTTGGATTTCCGACAAGGGCCATATCCATATTTATGTTGCCTGCATTTTCACATATTGCTATAGTGGCATCTTGGCCCGAAGGATTTTCATTCGTGAAATTAATGGTGAGATGGGCATTTTGAGATGTGCATGGTACCTCTCCAATTACACGATAACGATATACTCCTTCAGGCATCGTTATCGGATTAAAAACGGTGGAAACAGGGTTGTTGTTGGCATCGAACCATTGGCCATTCAGATCGGGTGAGCCTCCCAAATAAAAAGTCATATTAAAGGAAGAACCATTTGCACAAACCAGTACTGTTGCATCTAGTCCGGGATCGGGCGTTAAGTTCTCATCAATGGTCATTACCGAAAAAACAGGACCGCATCCAGGCACAGTATCAATCATGTAAACGAAACTCGCGCTGTCCATAGTGGCAGTATTGAACCAGCCATCCATTGCAAATCCATTTATGTCGAACCAGTCACCATTGGTGTCAGGATTGCCAGTCATAAACACAATCATTTGGAACGGCACATAAAAATCGCAGATATCATACGTGGTTGAAAGGCCTGGGTTGGCATTTTGAATAAGACCAAGTAATACTCCAGTGGTTACATCACATCCACCATCTGGAATGCTGTAGGTGTATAGACCTTCTGTTGCCGTAGAAGCATTGATGGTTGGCCCAATAATATTTCCGCTGGGGTTGGTCCAAATGCCACCGGGTTCAATATTGTTCACCAAAGAATTGAGTGAAATATTTCCATCAGTATTACAAATTTCATCCACTGTAGCTTGTCCAATATCCAATGCTCCAGCGTTGATATGCACTACATAAACTTCGATGTTGCCGCCCATGTCCACTTCCAAAATATAAATCGAGGCACACAGTGCGTTAGCGTTGAATATGCCAAGTCCATTTGTTTGTTGTGAAATTTGGATGGCGTTTTCGTCAAATAGGCTATAGGTAGCCGCTGCTACAACAGAATTGGTGAATACAAAACTTCCATCACATGTGCAGGAGTTGCTTGTGGCGATTGTTGCAAATTGTGCATAACTGCTACAAAATGTAAAGCAGCAAAACAATTGCATGAAATATTTGAAAAAATTTCGCAGAGGCTAAGAATAGAATGGAACTTCTGATACGTTTGAGAAGTCGCTAAAATATCATCAACAGTTGGCTATGAGTTATCAGAAATTGCATAAAAAAAACCCGAAGTGGTTTAGTCTTCGGGCTTAAACAAACAGATCAATAAGAATTGTTTGTTTTGGTTAAGGAATGATCTTTAATGTCCCATTAAAATATTTTTCTTCTTGTGTAAGGTCAGAAATAATGATCACTTTCCACAAATACGTTGAGCCTGTGGTTGCAATAGTTCCATCTGCCATAGTGCCATCCCAGCCTTTGTTTCTATTAGTCGTTTCGTAAACCGCAGTGCCACTTTCATCAAACACAATCATTTTGAAATTAGACTTGTTCTGTTTGATATAGGAAGGCATAAAGGTTTCCTTCTTTGGTGTAAATCCATTTTGAGCACCAAGATTAATATCTGTATTTACACAAATTTGCTTCACCGTTGCATCACTACAACCATGCTCATTGGTCACTTCTAATGCTACAGTGTGTTTGCCCTTTTCTTCGAACAATTTTATAGGACTCAATTGTTGTGAAGTGGTACCATCAGCAAATTTCCATTCATAAGTAATTGCATTTTCACTGGTGTTGATGATTTTTACAGTTGGACTATTTGGTGTTTCGTTCACAAAGTCCCATTCAAACATAGCATCTGGTGAAGGATGGATGTTTACCATGTCTTGCATTGTATTCACTGTAATATGACCCTGATCATCCGTTATAGAAAGAGATACATCATAGCTACCAGATTT
>JAYSWI010000057.1:0-2698 GCA_043718125.1 Flavobacteriales bacterium | reverse complement strand
GTCTTGCCTTTCATGGTTCGAATGAGTGTTGTGTTCATGTCGCCTTGTGTAAACCCGGTCAATGTTTCGCCAGTTTTTTTTGCTGCCGCACTTAGGTTTTGTTCAAGCGAGCTCATGCTGGTAAGGTGCGAGAAGGTATCGCCCCGACCAATGTTCATATAAAAAGAAATGGGACCCAAACCATGCGTGGTATAGAGGTTTTCATTCTTGCCAATGTGGTGTTTGATGCGCCACTGGTCTTCATAATATTTCTTGTCCAGAAGGAGGCCACGCAAGTCGTGCAGGTAAGCACCCTCTGCATGTGTGAGTTGGCCAAACACTCCTTCGCGCACCATGTTCATTAGCCAAAGTTCCTCATCGTTGTAACAACAATTTTCTAACATGATACAATGCTTTTGAGTGCGCTCAGTTGTCTCCACAATTTTCCAACAATCCTCAAGGCTTGAAGAAATGGGGACTTCACATGCCACATGTTTGCCCTGTTCCAAACTATACAAACTCATTGGTGTGTGATGTTCCCACGGTGTGGAAATGATGATGAGGTCAATGTCGTTTTGTTCTGCGAGCTTTTGCCAAGATTGCTCAGTACCAAAATAGAGTTGTGGTTTTGAGCTTTGAAAGGCACCCACAATAGTCAAAGCATCCATTGTCTTTTTTTCTACCTTGTCACACAAAGCAACAATTTCTGCTCTGCCATTTTGCACCATCCATTTCAACACTTCGCAATGTGTGCTACCTCTATTTCCAAGTCCTATAAGCCCAATACGCACTTTTGGAATAACTACTGTTTTGAACCCAACCATGTTGCCCATGCTTTTTTTAGGAGCATCAAGTAGTTCATTTATTTCTTCATTTTCGATGGATGATGTTTTCGTAGAAATAACGGAAAGACCAAGAAATGCAGCAGCTCGTGCAGAAAGCGAGAGAAAATTTTTTCTGTTCATAATTGAAAAATTCGTTGTGGATTTGGACTAGAAATAATGCGCAAATATTGGGTGGTATTTCCAAAAATGACTCTTCCTATTTCGTGCATTTCGCTTATTGAACTCGGTTCGAGATTTTATGGATTTATGTTTGTGAAACTCTAAATAAAAACACTTCTACTCGAAAGTTTGCTGCCAATTTATTTGGTTCATCAAAACAAAAAGGCGCACGGAAACTCACAGAAATACACTGAAATAAATAGCATACAAAAACTTGAAAATAAATAGTGCTTTAGAGCGAATGAATGAGCTGCATGATGAGAACAACAATGAGTTTGACTTTACGGACAAACTCTAAATAAAAAACACATCTACTCGAAAGTTTGCCGCCAATGTATTTGGTTCACCAAAACAAAAAAGCGCACGGAATACTCGGAAATAAATAGACAGTAATAATCAATCAAATATTTCTGTGCCCTATTGCGAATTTCCGTTTACATCAATAATGACCTGTATTCGCATACAAAATTAGATGCGCTTGCATTGCGAATGCAGCACTCAAGTCCGTTTTTAAACCGGGTTCTTTCTACATTCGCCATCCTTAAAAATTATCCTTACAATACGATGCAAAATTTTTCATTCGTTCGCGCTCTTTTTTTAATTGGTGCAAGTACATTTTTCAATCTTTCATTGTTTTCACAATCCGTCACCATCACCCAACCTAATGGCGGTGAAATACTTTTTGCATGCCAACAATATCCAGTGCAATGGACCCAAACAGGCAGCTCGTCCAACTATTGGAACATCGACTACTCCTTGGATGGCGGTACTATTTGGACCAGCGTAGCCAGCAACTACCTTAGTGTAAATGGACAGTTTCTTTGGACTGTACCTCCTGTGCAAAGCAATACGGTTATCATGCGTGTATTCGATGCCAACTTGGTGAGTACCGTGGATCAAAGCAACAATGTATTTACTATAAATATTCCAATACTATTAACATCACCCAATGGTGGCGAAGTTTGGCAAGGACAAACGGTGCATAACATCATCTGGAATATGCAGGGTACATCCAATACATTTAATATCCATTATTCTACAAATAGTGGCGCAAATTGGATAGCCATTGTAACCAATTATTCCACTGGCACAGGTAGTTATGCTTGGACGATTCCTACAATGGCATTGTCACCAAATTGTTTGGTGCGTGTGCAAGATTATGTCACCAATTGTATGCAAGATATTTCGGCATTCGATTTTACAATTACATCACCTACTCCTGTCTTGTACTTGCCCAACGGAGGGGAAACACTGCACCGCGAATGCACCTACACCATCACTTGGAATGCAAGTACATTTTACTCCAATGTGCGCCTAGACTATAGCACTGATGGCGGCACTACTTGGACCAACATCACCACCAGCACAGCCAACGATGGCAGTCAGAATTGGACAGTGCCAAGCATCACCACTGCGCAAGGCAGAATAAAAGTGAGCCAGTACAACGACCTTTCACTTTTTGATATAAGCGATGCTAATTTTTCTATAGCAATTCCAATAACTGTAGCCACACCCAACGGTGGTGAAAGTTGGATAGGATGCACTACTTATCCCATCACATTTAGCAAGAGCAATTGTATATCGTATTGGAATATTTATTACTCAACCGACAATGGCACTACGTGGGTACTGATCAACTATGTGAGCAGCAACAACCAACTGTTGCAGACCTACAACTGGCAAGTGCCCAACACACTCAGCAGCGCACAATGCAA
>JAYSWI010000560.1:0-3342 GCA_043718125.1 Flavobacteriales bacterium | reverse complement strand
TTTTCTACAATAGAAACAAAGGCCAGAGGCTCTTTAGTTTCGGTATCCGTCACCCTTCCGCTCAAGATGTTTTGCGAAAATGATGCGGACGGAATCATCAAAAGGAGTGCAATAAAAACAGCCGTAGCAAACGGAAGTAAGCGAGTCATCATAGTCAATTGACGGTGGAGATTTTGCGCAAGTTACATTTGCTCACACAGATGACACACGCAAATTTTCGCGATGCAATTCAATTTGTTCAAAAACTTTCTTTTAGAAAAGTGTTGAATGGCATTGTTGTGTTTTTGTCTTTTCACTTAAGTAGAATTACAAAATCTAACAGGCACTTTGGCCTACCGTTGAGTGTGAGTATTGAACCCACCACAGCTTGCAATCTTGGATGCCCGGAGTGTCCAAGTGGCCTTAAAATGTTTTCGCGCAACACTGGAAATATTACGCAGCAAAATTTTCAGAAATGGATAAATGAAATGTCACGCTTCGTTGCCTACATCAATTTCTATTTTCAAGGCGAACCGTTTATTCATCCCACATTTTTGGCGTTGGTGAAATACGCTTCGCAAAAAAAAATATACACCAGTACCAGTACCAACGCACACTTCTTGCATGATGAGTTAGCAAAGCAAACAGTACAAAGTGGTCTCAATAGACTTATTATTTCAATAGATGGCACCACCCAAGAAGTGTATGAACAATATCGCATTCATGGCAAGCTGGACAAAGTGATAGAAGGCACACGAAATATTTTGAAATGGAAAAAGGAATTAGAATCAGCAACTCCATTTGTCATCTTTCAATTCCTTGTGGTGCGCCCAAACGAGCATCAGATGGAAGATGTATTGCAACTTGCGAATGAACTTGGTGTGGATGAAGTGCGGTTCAAAACTGCTCAAGTTTACAATTTTGAAAATGGAAATCCATTGATACCCACCAATGAAAAATTCAGTCGATATTTAAGAAGAAAGGATGGCACTTATGAGATCAAGAATGCTTTGGACAATCATTGTTGGCGCATGTGGAGCGGTTGTGTCGTCACTTGGGACGGCTTGGTGGTGCCATGCTGTTTTGACAAAGACGCCACCCATCAACTAGGTGATTTGAAGAAGGGTTCACTTCGTGAAATATGGAACAACACAGCATACAAAAATTTTCGATCTCAGTTATTCAAGTCAAGAAGTGAAATTGACATTTGCTCTAATTGTAGCGAAGGCACTAAGGTTTGGGCGTGAAAAAAAATCGATTTTGTCAAATCACGAGTTCTGATTCCTGTCTCAATTACTATTAAGTTTGTGGCGATAACACTATCGATAATTATTGACCTTTATGGAATCCTTTTGGGACTTATTTAATCCTGAAACCATCATTCAACATGGTGGGCTGTTGTTGTTGTTGATCGTTATTTTTTGCGAAAACGGATTGGTGATTGGTTTTTTTCTGCCAGGCGATTCACTCATATTTTTATCAGGACTTATTTGTGCCGCTGACATAAAGCGTGTTGAACTATTAGAAAAACCGTGGCTTGGAGTGGACATCACTACACTGGTCATTTGCATGTTCATTGCCGCAGTGCTGGGCAGCTTATTTGGTTATTGGTTTGGATTTAGAATAGGCCCACCACTATTCAAACGCCAAGACTCGTTGATATTTAAAAGGCGATATTTAGAAGTCACACGGACATTCTACACTAAACATGGCGGCAAAACACTGATGCTTGGCCGCTTCCTTCCCATCATCAGAACCTTTGCGCCCATCATCGCAGGTGTGATAAAAGTGCCTATGCACATTTTCATGAGTTTCAATGTACTTGGTGCGGCAGCTTGGATTTCTTCCTTGTGTTTGATTGGGTATTTCATTGGCATTCACTACCCCGCTGTTGAGCACTATTTGGGCTACATCATCATAGGTTTTATTGGAATCACCACCATCATTGTTGCGCGTCAATTTGTGAAAGAACGCAAGCAATTGAATGAAAAAAAGGCAACTGATAATTTGGATGGGGTGGAATAACTTCAAAAACAACTCTCAATCACAGTCGTGATCAATTCCGTTTTTCTTCTTAGGAGAGAATACAATTGAGGCATAAAAAAAATCAGAGCATATCGGTTTGCGGCTGCAAGAAGATGGCGATTTTTACCATCCCGAAATCTAACGGGATTTATGTGGAGAACCAAACTTTTATTAACCTCAAATGTGTCTGCCGAGTATTGAACCGCCAATTTATTATAGGTGCCGCAACAGTCAGTGGAACTTGTTCTCAGTTCTAGAAAACCAACAGTATTGAATTTTTACGTCAACAATTAAAACAACTCCCATTTGAAATCTTTCATTGGGATTTCTAAATCGAACAATTTTATATTAAAACCTTTTTCTTTTTGTATTGGCATAAATATTTGTCTAAAAGATTTTTTGTCCTTTGTAATGTATGCCGTAATTTTTCTGTTGAATATTTGAGCCAGTAGTTTACAATCATCTTTAATTACGTTGCGTTCAATATTAGCAATTTGCTCCTTATTATTAATTAAGATAGAATGAAACTCACCTGCGGTTTTCCCATCAAAAAAATCGAATGGTATAATTTTTACAAATTCAAGAGGTAAATTATTGGCATCGTCTCTAACGGAGTATTCAGCTATAACAATGCTTGATAAATATATTTCTACCTTTTGTTCTAAAAAGTATTTAAAGTAATCCTTTGCATTTTGATGCAGTGCATCATTGTTCTTAAGCAATCGAATACAAAAAGAAGTCGAGCAGAATACTATCCATTAGCTCCTCCTCTTATTTCGTTTAACCAAGAATCGACATTAGGGATTGTATTCCATTTTACCGAGGCTCTTTCTATTAGCAAATCCAATTTATGTTCATTATAATTTGGATTGTAGGTAATGTAATCAATCAATTTAAGGTCAAAAGGTTTGCCATCTGCAAGGTTTTGTTTCCCTTTTGCCCTTACTCCATAAATTTTAAACAAACGCTTTTCTCCTTCCAAAAGCTGTTGTTCGGTTGCACTTATTACAATCTTACCATACTCTTTGGTTAATAGGTGAAAGTTAGGATTATTTCCCCCCTCCTCATTCACCTTACCATACAAAACAAATTCAGTTTCGATGTGTGTAGCAGCAATTTTGAAAAATTGGGTTTCTTGATTGATTTTTAAAATTGGTTTTTTGTCTGAGGAACTGTAAAACGAAATTTCAAGATTTTTTTCTTTTGCCTTACGTTGAAATTTATCAATAATTTCCGCTCTTTTAGAATCTAGAAAATCAATGTTTCCCCTGCTGTTAATTTCTCCTGATAAACCATTAAATAACAAAACACCTGATATAGGCAAGTAAAATAAATTCC
>JAYSWI010000559.1:0-1139 GCA_043718125.1 Flavobacteriales bacterium | reverse complement strand
CCAACAACTTTGGGCTGCGCGTTTCTCTGCTATGCGCAGTATGGAATTCTTGTTTTGCTATAAAAGCAACTTGTATATCATTCCATTGTTCGCGTGTTTCAATCTCGCCACAGGCCGTCAGTTCTTCGAAGAGTTGTTCTGCAATATCCTCAAAATCATCGCGCCCGAGGTAGTCCAAATCGGCATCGCACAGTATTTTCTCCATCAAAGTATTTGGCTTTTGTGGAATGGCTGTAGCCATGATGCAGTTTTCTATTTGCTCAATTGCGCCTGGCGGAAAAGGATGGCCATTGAGTGTCTCGCGGAATATTTGACAACTGGCCACTTCGTGGTTTTTGCGTTGAAACAGAAATCCAGTATCGTGAAAAAGTGCGGCCACTTTTAGTATGTCCATGTCGGCTTCGCTAAGCCCTTCTGCTTGGCCTATCCAAGCCGACATTTCTATTACATCCAAGGTGTGGCGCAGGCTGTGGTATTTGTAATGCGGTGGTATTTGGTTGAGCAATCTGCCACACACTTGATTCATCACGGTGTCATAAAAATGGAGTACGCTATTCATACTTGAGTATAATTGTTGTTGCACCTTACCAAAGTTGGTTGATGTGTATTTGAGAAAGTTCAAACATATAAAAGCACAATGTATTTTTAAGCAGAACTATAATAATTTCACATTTCTTCCATTTATTCGCCTTTCTAAAAAAACAATGAACACTCAATGACTAAAATTATGAAGAAGATTATCGTTCCAACTGATTTCACCGCTGTAAGCAATGTGGCTATAGAGTACGCATCACAAATAGCTAGCACCACAGGTAGCGAGGTGCATCTATTGCATATAGTAAAAAAAGAAAGCGAAAGGGCGCAAGCTCAGATAAAAGTGGCTGCGCAGGTAGCATTAAATAAAAGTAAGAATGGTTTTGCGCTGCATTCCATTGTGGCCGTGGGCAACATCTTTGACGACATTCCAAAAGTGGCAGCAGATGAACGGGCAGAACTGGTGGTGATGGGCACGCATGGCTTGCATGGGATGCAATTTATAGTTGGTAGCAATGCGCTGAGAGTGATAACGGAAAGTTCAGTTCCGATGGTCATTGTGCAAGATGGCAATACCAAAAGTGCCAAGATTAGCAGGCTATTGC
>JAYSWI010000558.1:0-3346 GCA_043718125.1 Flavobacteriales bacterium | reverse complement strand
AGGAATAATAAAATGCAAATCGCCATTTCTGAACTAATCCATTGGATGTCAATTCACCGCGAACTGTGCTCATAATTCTGTTGGCTGGAATGAGCGGTAAATTTTTACCATCAGTCAATTCGCCAGCTACTCCAGCATAGTTTAGATCAATATGGAGCCAATCGCAAGGGTGTGGATGAATATGAATGCCTACTTCGGTGCCTGTCAGTGTTGCATCACGTTGCAAATAATTAAAGGCGGGCAATTCATCAATCACCTCATTAGTTGGTGATAGGTATATAAAATTTTGAATACGATTGAAAAAAGGATTGATCCAAAATTCAAAGTGATCTTGACGCACTTCAAAAGTGGCGTCTAGTTGTATACCTCTTTCACTTTTTAAATGGGGGTCTCCAATTTCAAAGCGCTGTGTGCCGTGGTGTTCGCCATTGCTGAGCAATTCGAAAGTATTTGGTGCGCGAAACGCGGTGGAAATATTCAAGCGCAATACCACATCAGTGCCTACCCTGTGCGCTATGCCAAGCGACCCATTCAACCCTTGGTACGTTTTGTTGAGAGCGACCTTATAGCTTTCATCCTCCGGACTTCCGTTTTCAATGGTGTTCAATTTTCGTGTGTCCATTCGAAGTCCGAATTGCAGGTTTGAATTTTTAGCATATTGAAAATTCAATAGACCAAAAAGACCAGCATCTATTTGGTCAGCATTCGGAATCAACACTTCTTCACCTTTGTTTCTATTAGATTGCAGCAGGCCTTGTGAACCGGCAACCAACGATAATTTTTGAGCAAGAATTTGGCGCTGCCATCTTGCATTGTAGGTTATGGTTTGTAGCTGCAAATCAAGTGCTGCGAGTTCTTGCGCTTCATGCTCCGATGCCGATGAATCCTCTTCGAGATGATGGTACTCGAACTCTTGGCGATTATTGCTTACCCAACCTAAGTTCACTTTCACTTTTGATTTGTTTAGATAAAGAGTGTTCTCCCAACTGATGATTTGAGTTCTCAAGCTTTGATAAGGCTCCAGCGGCTCGCGAGAATTGGTCTCCACTACTTCATGATCCTGATCATTTTCGTCTTCTAGTTCTTCATGCTCTTCTAACTCTGTGAGGCCATAACTTTCATTGAGCAGTGTATAGCGCAATGCAGTGCTCCATTTGTTGTTTTGATAACCTAATGCAAGTCGCGCAACGTTGGTGTTAAATCGGCTGTTTTGCACTTCAACTCCATTACCATCTCTGTAGTCAGTGTGCGAGTTGTATGCTCCTGATGAGTTGATATGCCATTTTCCGTTGGACCATTTCACACTGCCTGATGTGCGGGTTCCATTGGAATTGGAGAAATACTTTGAAGTAACACTTCCTTGCAGCATATCTTTTTTCGCAAAGGCTTCATCTACAAAAAACAAAACACCGCCCATGGCATCCGCACCATATAGCAGCGAGGCCGGACCCTTGATAACTTCCACACTTTCAATTCCGGTATCGTCCAAGCCTAGTCCGTGCTCATCGCCCCACTGCTGGTTTTCAATGCGCGTATTTTGGGCATACACAACGACACGGCTGCCGCTTAAACCCCTTATTGCTGGCTTCCCAATTCCATTGCCTGTGCTCACTTGCTGCACTCCTGGTATTTGAGTGAGTGCATCGGCCAGCGTGATGAAGCCAGCGGATGTTGAGGCATGCAATTTCAAGATGTCTATGTTCGCCACATTCTCACTACCAAGCCGCGTCATGTGGGCAGATACTAGCACTTCGTCCATATTGTTGTGGGTAGTAATAAGGACCACGTGCCGAAGTGTATCAAGATTGGCGCTGAGTAATTGTGTAGCATAGCCAATGCAAGAAATTGCGATATCTGCGTTGCCTCGAAGCAACAGAGGTAGTTGTGCTATTCCGTTTGAATCAGCACTGTGCCCCACTTTTAAATCAGTAAAATAGATGAGTGCAAAAGGCACAGGCAAGTTTGACTCAGCATCAGAGATGGTAATGGATGTTTGAGCAAGAAAGCCATTGAGTGAGCTAATGATAAATGCAAGGCCAAGAAAGAATGAACGCATAAAAAATAGTATTGGTTTGTTAAATGCAACAACGTTGCAAATATAGTGCGCAATCATTTGGTGCAACATTGTTGCATTAAATGATTATACCTTTGAGCAAATGAAAAAAAGTGCTGAACAACTCGCAGAAAACTTGAGGAAGCATGGCCTGAAGGTCACGCCTATCCGCACCAGAGTGCTCAACGCTTTTAATTCGGCAAGTGCTTCGTTGTCAGCTTCAGTCCTGGAAAAAAAAATAGGCGAAGTGGATCGTGTGACGCTCTACCGTACACTGCGCGATATGGAAGCAAACGGTGTCATCCACAAAGTGATAAGTGCTAAGGGCGAAACGAAGTTTGCCCTCTGCGCAGAGCAATGTTCTGACCACGCACATGAAGACAACCATATCCACTTTACTTGCACAAAGTGTGAGGAGACTTATTGCCTTACGGACCACAAGCCTCGCACCGTCTCATTGCCAGCCGGCTTTGTGTTGAGTGAGGTGCAGGTGATTGCGAGCGGGGTTTGTGAGGGTTGTTTGCCCTAAAGCTTCTTCACTTCCTTAAACAAACTGAACTGCATCTTCTCCACATCTGCGCGCCACGGTGCAAAGCTCGTTTCAAAGAAGGTGTTGATTTTATCCGCCACTTTTCTTGATTCTGTTTCTGCCATTTGTACCGCATTTTCTGCATTGGCACTGGGCACGGCACTTCCGACATAGATGTATCCATTTGCATTGCCCAATTTCGAGTTCAATAAATGTGACTCGTCACGGATGCCTGTGGCGTCTTCAGGTAAGAAGTAAAGCTCTTGCAATTTATTGATCTCTTTGTTCAATGAATCCGCTTTGGATACCAAAACTTTCTTTGCACTGTCGGGTACATTGACCAATGCATCCTTCACCAATGAGATGGTCTTCTTTGCGGCCTTCAGTTGTTCCATTCCATCGTCTGCGGTTTTTATCGCCACGTTGATCCGGGTCATCAATTCACGTTGCTTTTTATCAGCTTCATCATTCCACTTCACCCGAGGATCAGCTAACACGTTGAACACTGTAGAGTCTTTGAACTCGTTGAATTTGTAAACCACTTTGTATTTACCGGGCGCTACCTGAATACCATTCCCGCGCTCATCTTCATCTTCTTTGCGTTCTCTGCGCTGCGGGAAGTATATGCCTTTGGTGTCGTAGTTCCAATAGAATTGATTGATACCTGTGTCGGGTTCTTGCTTCAAAGTTCTGAGTGTGTCGCCTCCTAAAGTCATTATCCATGCGGTCACCTTTTTGTCCTTTTCTTTCTTCTCGGTAGAATC
>JAYSWI010000557.1:0-1139 GCA_043718125.1 Flavobacteriales bacterium | reverse complement strand
ACTGTTTTGTTTTTGAAAAATGTTGCTAGGTTTTCGGTTATTTCTTTTTCGTTGTTGGCATCAAGCGAGCTGGTGGCTTCATCAAAAAAAAGTGTTTCAGGATTTTTGTAAATGGCTCTTGCAATAAGAAGTCTTTGTTTTTGACCTGTGCTTAGGCCCATTCCTTCCATGCCTATTTTGGTGTTGTAGCCCAGCGGAAGTTGTTCTATAAATGATTTGATGTTGGCCATTGCTGCTGCATCGCGCACTTTGGAAATTTCTATGTTTTCTGCACCCACTGCAATGTTATTGGCTATGGTATCGGAGAAAATATATCCCTCTTGCATCACCACTCCTGTGCGGTTGCGCCATGCGGCATGTGATACGTTTTTTAGGTCATGGTGTCCTATTTTTATTGTGCCTTTTTGTGGTTCGTAAAACTTCAGCAATACTTTCATCAGTGTTGTTTTGCCACTGCCGCTTGCGCCTACAATTGCAGTTATTTTTCCATTGGGTATCGTGAACGAAACATTGTCAAGTACATTTTTAGCATCTAAATTGTCGTATTTGAATGAGCAGTTTTCAAGCACAATGTCTTGTGCCAATTCCACAACTTCCAAGTTGGACAAAAGCGTTGGTTCTTCATCCTTCATATTATGAATTTCGCTCAAGCGTTCGAAACTCAATTTGGCATCTTGCAATTGTTGCATAAAATGCACCAGCTCAATAACAGGCGCATTTAGCTGACCAATGATGTAGCTGATGGAGAGCATAGCTCCCAATGTGATACTACCATTTAGTACCAATAGTGCAGCAAGAAATGTGATGACAATATTTTTAATTTCGTTGATTATGGATGAACCGGAATTTTGCACTTGAGACAATGCCAAACCTTGCAACCGAACTTTAAAAAGTCGTATCTGAACATTTTCCCATTGCCATCTTTTTTGCCTTTCTGCATTGTGCAATTTTATTTCTTGCATGCCTTGTATCAGCTCCATCTCTTTGCTTTGGTTGGCAGCCCTTTCGCGAAAAGATTTGAAATCTAAATCCGCTCTGCGTTTCATAAAAAACTTAACCCACAAAAAATATAGGATACTTCCAATAGCAAACACAAATAGAATTTTGAGACTATACCATGCCAGCACAAAAGAGAAAAC
>JAYSWI010000556.1:0-3353 GCA_043718125.1 Flavobacteriales bacterium | reverse complement strand
ACCAAAATCGTTTTCAAGAGAGGCCAGAAGATTTGGGTAAAATAATTTCGGGCATTGACGGACAGTTGCATGGACTGTTTAAGTAGTGCTGCAAAGATTTACGATTGATGATTTGTGATTGATGATTTATGAAAAACCCGTGCGTGTCCGCCCAATCCGTGGAAGCTTGTCACGCTTCTTCCGTGTTCCAAAAAAAGGAATTACGATTTATGATTGATGATTGATGAAAAAATCCGTGCATATCCGTCCAATCTGTATCATCAGTGTTCTAAAAAAATTAGGAATTGGGAGTTAGTGGTAAATCGTAAATCTAACATCGTAAATCCCAAATCGTAAATCGTAAATAATAAATCCCTGATTACACAACTTCTTTCGACTTGCTCAATTCGAATAGTTTACTCATCATTTCAGACGTTCTTTTCTCATGCACTTTTGGCGACCCTGTGGCTGGTGAGGCCGATGCAGGAAGCGATATCAAATCGAAATTCAAATCGCGCAGCATACGCATGATGTAACTCCAAGCCCCCATGTTTTCCGGTTCTTCTTGCATCCAAATTAGTTTGCAATTTTTGTTGTAAGTCTTTAGCAAATTTCGCATTTGAATTTCCGGCAAAGGATAAAGCTGCTCCATTCTAATGATGGCAATATTCTTACCTGTACCCAGCTTTTCTTTCTGTTCTAAAATTTCATAATAAATTTTTCCGGAACAAAAAACCAAAGTGTCCACTTCTTTTTTTAGCACAGAAATATCATCCATTATTTCCATGAAATTTCCGCTGGCCATTTCTTCAATAGTTGAAACTGCTTTTGGATATCGCAGTAGTTTTTTTGGTGTAAAAACAACCAAAGGTTTTCGGTATTCAGTATGAATTTGTCTGCGCAACAAATGGAAGTAATTGGCAGGTGTAGTGCAATTGCATATCTGCATATTCAGGGTTGCACAAAGTTGTAAAAACCTTTCCAATCTGCCGCTGGAGTGTTCGCTGCCTTGGCCTTCGTAGCCATGCGGCAATAGCAAAGTGATGCCATTCATGGTGCGCCATTTGTCTTCCGCAGCACTTATGAATTGGTCTATTATTATTTGAGCTCCATTGTTGAAATCGCCAAATTGTGCCTCCCAAATAGTCAAGCCATTTGGTGTTCCAAAGGCATAACCATAGTCAAAGCCCAATACGCCATATTCAGAAAGGAGGCTGTTGTATATAGTCAGTTTTGCTTGGTTGTCGCTTATCAAATTGAGCGGAATAAATTCCTTCTCCTCGTCCTCATCGGTTTTCACCACAGCGTGGCGGTGCGAAAATGTGCCGCGCTCCACATCTTGCCCACTGATGCGCACCGGACAACCTTCCTCAAGCAAGGTGGCATAAGCCAAAAGCTCACCCATGGCCCAATCCAACCTGTTTTCTTCCAACATTTTTACCCGATCCGAAAAGACCTTGGATGTTTTTGCTATAAACTTTTCACCTTTAGGCAGCGCACTAATTTTTTTGCCTATTTCAAAAAGTCTTTTCCTATTAAAACTGGTATCAATAGAATTTTCAAAATCACTTTCTGTTGCCTTCCTTATGTTTTTCCATGTGTCTTCCAGAAAATGTTTTACATGCGCCATCTTCATGTTTTTGGCAAGCTCAAACTTCGAATCTAAATGTGCTTCAAAGTCAATCTTGAGTTTATCACCGTAATCTTTATCTAAAGTTTTTTCTGCAATCAACTGTTGCAAATAAATCTCGCGCAATGATGGATGCGATGCTATGCGATTGTACAAAGAAGGCTGCGTGAACTTTGGCTCATCGCCCTCATTGTGGCCGTATTTGCGGTAGCCAAGCAAGTCCACAAAAACATCCATCTTAAATTTCATGCGGTACTCAAGCGCAATTTTCATAGTTTCTATCACAGCCTCTACATCATCCGCATTGACGTGAAAAACAGGACACAACGTGGTCTTTGCCACATCGGTGCAATAGGTTGACGATCTTCCATCAAGATAATTGGTGGTAAAACCCACTTGATTGTTGGTGATGATATGTATGGTGCCACCTGTGCGATAGCCATTCAAAAGTGCCATCTGAATTATTTCATACACTATACCTTGACCTGCAATGGCCGCATCGCCATGCACAAGCACAGGCACTATTTTATCTTCACTGTATAAGTAGTTATCAATTTTAGCGCGGGTCAATCCTTCCACCACGGGGTTCACCGCCTCCAAGTGCGATGGATTGGGGCAAAGCGTCAAATGCACTTCGCTTCCATTCACAGTTTTTACATCATTGCTATATCCATAATGATATTTTACATCGCCATTAAAATTTTCTGCTTCGTCAAAAGCCAAACCGCCAAACTCAGCAAAAACTTGCTCTTGTGGTTTGCCCATAATATTGGTAAGCACGTTGAGCCTGCCACGATGCGCCATTCCTATCACAAACTCTTTCACACCCATATCGCCCGCTTTGTGCACGAGATAATCCATAGCAGGCACCAGCGCCTCACAACCTTCTACACTAAATCTTTTTGCACCAACAAACTTGCGGTGTATGTACTGCTCAAACAACGATGCTTTGCTTGCCATCTCTAAAAAGTGTTTTTTTTCTTCTACAGAAAAAATGGGTTTGTTCACAGCTTCAATTCGTTCTCTTATCCATTTTATTCTTTCTGGATTTCTGACATACATGTATTCTATTCCAACATGTTTGCAATAACAATTTTTGAGGTGAGAAATAATATCACGAAGTTTTGCAATGCCCAAACCAATTTCATTACCTGCATGAAAGTCCGTTTCTAAATCGGCATCACTCAATCCAAAATGAACAAGGTCTAAACTGGGCGAATGTTTGCGCCTTTCGCGCACCGGATTGGTCTCCGTAAATAAATGACCCCGCTGACGATAGCCATTTATTAAGTTGATCACTTTGAACTCCGTGGCAAGTTCCTTATTAGTTCCCACCGCTTTAGAACTTGATGTGGGAAGAATTTCAAATTCTGCTTTCTGAAAATCAAATCCCTCGAAGAAACGCTGCCATGAAATATCTATTGATTGAGGATCTATTTTATATTGTGAATAAAGCGCATCGATACTGGAAATATCAGCATTGCCAAGATATGTTTTGTTGTCCATTGAAGAGTAAATACTTAAAATGTGGGGACGAAGTTAGGAATGATAAGCACCGCCAAGCACAGTACATTTTAGATTTAAGAACAAGCTGAAATAATATCGGAGAATCAATTTTTTTCAGCACCAAGCGGTAGCCATATTACAATATGCAATTGATGTTTCCATCAAGAAAATGAATGGAGGGATAAGCCTGAAAAAAATAAAAGTTTGTAAAGACAACCTCAACAATTACAATTGCATC
>JAYSWI010000555.1:0-3354 GCA_043718125.1 Flavobacteriales bacterium | reverse complement strand
AATGAAACCCTCTCCACCAGCAGAAACAGCATCGTAATAGTGATTAGGGTCGTTCGATTGCAGCAAGGGAAAGTTTTGAGCACTTGAAGTGTAACCCCCAAAGAACATGGTTGTACCAACAGTACTGACAGTTACAATACCATCGGTACTATTATCGCCACCAAACCATGACGACCACTTTAATTCATTAGCTGGAGTAAATACAGCAAAAAATCCATCAATGTAATCACCACCAAATCCAGTTGTCCATTGACCGTTCGTAGCAAATTCATCAAAATCTGGCTGAGCAACTATATTCATGCTTCCGCAAATTATCAGTTCCTTCTGAGCGTTAATAGTGGCATCATAAATCTGACAACCCCATCCAAACTCAGTCGCCCATGTTATTTCTAAATCGGTGTTGAAACGAATCATAAATCCTGTAGCACCCCAATCGCCTGTGAACTCATATTGATAACCATTGCCAGTGAGTGTAATTCCTTCAAGACTGTTGCCATACCCAGTCATGTAAAGTTCTCCATCCGAGTTCATGGCCAAAGCAAAGGAAGGATGCCATGTCCAATAGCCAGCAGTGGTAATGAAAGTACTCCATTGCATTTGGCCAGTCACTCCATTAAATCTTGAAAGAAAAGAAAAGTCGGCTGAACTTCCTGGAGGTTCATCTAAATAGTAGGCATTTCCGAAGGGCTGAGTATGGAACGTTTCCCAATTCCCGCCCATTCCTGTCATGTAAACATGACCTTGTTGGTCAGCCAAAACCCTACCTGCTGCATCGTTGCCATTGCCGCCAACAACGATTGAATACCTCAATTCGCATGAGCTAATTTTATAGGCTTGCAGGAATGCGTTGTAAAGTCCGCAATCTTCACATTGATAAGCTAAACCACCAAAGTCAACAGGATATGCTGCATCTCTTGTGTTCCCACATGAATAAACAAACTGTTCATCATCATCAATGTGCCATGAGTAATCCCAAAGGTCGTTGCCGTAGTAAGTACTCCACTCAATATTCCCCGGGTCGGTGAGTGGGCCACCTCCCGCTACTATTTTCTTCTCCATCTCAATCACGAGTGTTCCACTCCAACTTCCTGTGTAGCTGAAAGTAACTTGATTTCCTGTGACCACATAATCAGGCTGCCAAGCAAGAAGCGTAAGCACACCCGTGGTGTTGTTCATTGTGTAAACTTTCGCTTTGGGCTGAACGATGTCACCGAAAATGGTAGAGAAAACAAGGTCACCATTTGCATCAATGGTCAAGGCATTTTGTCCATCGTATTGCAAAGTAAAATCGCTTGTGGGAGAACCCGCACGAGCTACAATCCACGTTCTGTAACCTTGTGAATGGTTCGTAAAAATGATGTCAGTGTTGGTGTATGCGCCAAGTTTTGTGATGCTGTTGTAATGACTTGTGCGTTCCGATTTTTCATTTGGCATATAGCCCAAATAAAAATTGGTGTAATGGGCGAGTTCCCCAGTTGGATAAACTTTCGCATTAGGATTTCCCTTTTTGAAAACCATGTCAATACGATGCAACGTATCATTAGGAAGTGTGTCCGCTTTTGTATAGACATAAGAAATTTTAGTGTCTTCAATGTAAGTACTTGGCCAACCGTTGGGTTGATAGTATTTGATTGCAGTGTTTGTGCTTCCATCTGTGTTTTGAACTTGGCCTTTGTTGGTGATAAATCCATTTGGATTTTTTCGGTCAATAGGCTTTGGCATAAACACATCCTTCTGGCTCCACCGTGTCACCATGTATTTAAAACTTCCAACACCTACTTCCGATTGCCCTGCCACATAAACCGTGTTGTTGTCTTCATCAATAGCAAGATTCATTGGCAAATCGTTCAAGTTGCTATCGCCATTCCAACGGCCTGTCCAAAGAATATCTCCTGTGGTGTTCTTTAGCTTCTGAACTACATAGTCTAAGTTGCCGTCTTTGTAGCTGCTGCCGCATATAATCGCGTTGCCACTCAGGTCAAGTTTGAGGTCGGTGGCTTTGTCTTCACCGTCTTGTTCGTCAAATGTTTTTGACCAAACAAGCGCACCACTTGAACCAGCATACTTGCGTGTGATGAAGTTTTTACCTTCGTCCGTTGTGGTGGTGAAACCACAAACAACAACATCGTTTGTTGATGTCAATTCAAGGCTTAGACCTTCGTCATTTTGGTTGGCAGTTCCATTAAACGTTTGTTGCCAAAGCACTGTGTAGGTTGGCGATAGTTTGATGACTTTCATATCGTACTGATGATTGATATTGCGAACCGCACCAACAACGTATGTATTGTCGCTTGCATCAATTGCAAGGTCGGCCACTTTATCAATGCCTTCATCATCACCACCAGTTAATTTAACTCCAAGAAATGCTCCGGTAGTGACATTAAAGAAAGTAGTTGCCATCTTCCAATCATTGGCAGATTGTTGCGAAGCACCAATAACAGAAACTTGAGTTGCAGAAACTGCAAGACGTGCTGAAATATCTTGCATGCCCACTCCATTCCAAGTAGTAGCCCATTGCTGAACCCCGCTGCTATTGTACGTTATACAAAGAAAGTCGCTAAATGTGGTAGTGCCATAGCTTCCGCCACACATATAGATATTGTTGCTTGCATCGCGCACAACTGAAATACCACCGTCAAACGAATTGGCTGCTCCGTTGTAGCTTTTGAGCCATTGTTGAACGCCCGCACTATTGTATTTAATGGTTATAGCATTGTAGTTGGTAGCACTGATATACTCAGCACCTGTGATGATAATATTTCCTGCACCATCTTGTACAAGGTCTGCCGCAAAATCATCTCCACCTGCTGCACCTGCATATTGCTGTGTCCAAACAACAACGTTGTGGCCTGTCATTTTAGTGAGCAACATATCATAGTCGCCCCCAGAATTGAGTGTTGCACCACATACATAATTATAGCCATCCGTGCCTCGAAGCACAGATGTTTTGTAAAAGATTTCTTGTGTGCCTGTTGCTCCATAGCTTTCAAGAAATGTTTGAGAACTTTGCTGAGAATGGACTGCGTGATTTATTAGCAGCAGCCCTATGATTATTATGAATTGTAAATTCTGTTTCATTTTATTAATGAATTAGTTGAGTTGAAAATTGAATTGCTTTTCGACTACCATTCACAATGTGAAGGTAGTTGCATTGTTCAACTTTCTGTTTGGTTCTCTTGCTCGTGGCAGTAAGTGTCTTCGCTTTCGCATTCCGTTATTTGGTTTAAGGAGAAACGTTGGCGTAACGGTCTCCCATAACGGTTTGCAGCTACAAGAAGTTGGCGATTTCGGAGACGAAAACTGTCTGCCAGCACTGAACTTGATACGAAGCACAAAGCTTCATTTAACCACTGA
>JAYSWI010000554.1:0-3356 GCA_043718125.1 Flavobacteriales bacterium | reverse complement strand
GCATGTTGGTTTTTTGAAAGTGCTTGAAGAGAATGATATCCCCATAGATTATATAGCGGGAACCAGCATGGGAGCTGTGATTGGGGCCATGTATGCATGTGGTTATAGTGTTGGGCAAATAGACAGTGTGGTAAGAAGTGATGAGTTTTTGCAGATGGCTAATGGCACTATCAACGAGAAGTACAAATTCTATTTTAAGAATAACGACAGTGACGCATCTATCGCTACTCTCAAATATTCTAATGGCGAATTAATCAACAATGTGCTTCCTACCAATTTGATAAATCCAGTACTTCTGGATTGGAAATTTATGGAAGGATTTAGTCAAGCTGATGCGGCAGCCAATGGAAATTTTGATAGCCTATACATTCCGTTCAGATGTATCGCAGCAGATGTGGAGCATAAAAAACAAATTATGTTTAGGGAAGGGCCTTTAAATGTGGCGGCACGGGCTTCTAGTACTTATCCTTTTTATCTGCCACCGCGCAGGGTCAATGGCGCCTTGCTTTTCGATGGGGGCATTTACAATAACTTTCCTTCTGATGTATTGTATATGGAGTTTATGCCCGACATAATTATCGGGTGCAATGTGAGCGGCGATGTGAAATCTCCTGATGAGGAGGATCTGTTTTCGCAGTTGCAAAGTATGATTTTGTATAGGGGAGAATACATTCAAATGTGCGAACACATGTTGGTGGTTGAGCCTGATGTAGCTTCCATAGGCACTTTTGATTTTGAACAAATTAGTGTTGCAATCACAAGTGGTTATATGTCCACTTTGGACAGTCTTGCTTCGATTGAAAAAATAGTTGGTCGCAAGGAAACATTGGAAACAAAAACAAAAAAGCGAATAGCGTTTCAGAAAAAATTTAAGCCATTGATTATTGAGAATGTAGAAATCGTTGGACTTGATAAAGCGCAAAAAGGCTATGTCCGTAAAATTTTTGGTAGGAGGGAAGAACCCCGTCATTTAAACGAATTGAAAACAGCATACTTCCGTGTTTTTGATGACGACAAGATCAAAACAATTTTTCCGGTAGCACGATTCAATCCTGTCACAGGCAATTACGCGTTGGTTTTGGACGTGAAAAAGGAAAGAGATTTACACGTAGCATTTGGTGGTAATTTTTCTTCCAGATCGATCAATACAGGTTTCGTTGGCTTGCACTATCATCTATTTGGAAAAACCTCCGCTACAGTTTCTGCCAATTCCTATTTCGGAAGATTTTATGGCTCTGTGAATGGAAACTTACGTTGGGATATTTCTGGCGGTTATCCATTCTCAATTCAAGCGGGATTCACATTGAACAGGATGGACTATTTCAAAAGTTTGTCCTCCTTTTTTGAAGATGTGAAACCATCCTATATATTGTTGAACGAGCGATTTGGCAACCTCTCCGTTTCTATTCCTGCCGGCAATAGAGGAAAGTTTCGGGCCGATGCGATATATTCAGCCATCAACGATCAGTATTATCAAACCACACAATTCATTAGTCGCGATACTGCCGATAGAACCGAATTTGATGCAGGCGTTATGCGCTTAACTTGGGAACGCAGCACACTGAACAAAAAGCAATATGCTAACCAAGGAACTTGGATTTCTTTGAGTGCGAAATACGTGGTCGGAATGGAAACAGTGTTGCCGGGCAGTACCAATCCAATTTCCGATACATTGTCACAGGCGCACCAATGGGTTACTGCAAAATTTCAATACTCTAATTTCTTTTTACCCTACAAAAAATTCAGGTTGAGTTTCTTTATGGAAGGTGTCGGCAGCACCCAAGACTTTTTTGAAAACTATACCTCTTCCGTAATTATGGCCCCATCGTTTGCACCGATTGCTGAAAGTAAAACATTGTTTCTACCACAATTCAGGGCACACAATTATGCCGCAGCAGGACTTATTGGCGTGGTGTCTTTTAGCAAATCGTTTGACCTAAGGGCTGAGGCATACATATTCAATGCTTTTGGTAGAATAGTACCTAATGAATTTAAGAAAGCAACTTACAATTATGAGCTTAAACAATATTTTATTGGATCGGCCGCATTCATATTTCATTCGCCACTTGGGCCAGTTAGTTTGAGTGCCAACTATTATGACAAGAAGGAAATTCCTTGGAGTTTTCTTTTCAATTTCGGATACATTATTTTTAATAGAAGCGCTAGAGATTGAACAAAAAAAAGCACAACCAACGTTGGTCGTGCTTCGCTCAAAGGTTTAGTACTAAGGCGATTTGTATAATTGATTATGTCAACAATCGCTGACGAAGTATAAATTCGAATTGCTGGTTTTGCTTTTTTAATTGTTGGATAAGCTTTTCGCGTTCGAACACTATTCGAAATTGATCCCAAGCCTCAACAATCATTTTAGAAATTTCTTTCATGTTGAATGGCTTTGACATAATGCGAAATACTTTGCCTTTATTCACGGCTTCCATTACAGGAACAAGTTCCGTGTAACCAGTTAGCAAAATGCGCTGCACTGCTGGATAATGATCCGAAATACTTTCCAAAAATTCCACACCACTCATGCTGGGCATGTTGTGATCGGTGATCACGATTTGAATTCCGTGACTGCCTATCATGTTGTATGCTTCCAAGGGATTCTCGGTAGTGAAAACCTCGAACTGCTCACGAAAATTTGCGTGAAAACTTTGTAAGTTGCTGCCATCATCGTCCAAATAAAGGACTTTGGGTTTTTCAGACATTTCCAATTTGTTGTTTCCATTTGGTTTGGCGGATTGCATTGTCATAAGGCGGATTTTTTTATTTTGATGATATAACACCCCTCGAACGAGAGATATTCGAGAGGGTTACACTTCGCAGATAGATGATGTATTTATGGCTCTTAATGGTTTTTGATTTTTGTTTCTTTAGATGTATTGCTTTTATTGATTTGAAGAACCAAATGTTGGATCAGGTCTTCCACATTTTTGTTTTTTTCTATTAGGGCATTTATTAGTGTTTCGCGTTGAGATTCGGCACGTTCGAAAATTTCGATAGGTACTGTTTGAATATTTGATTTTCGAATGGGCATTTGCTCTAGCGAGCCCTCCGTTATTTTTTCAACCTCTGTGTTATAGAGTTTGGCCAGTTGGTTAAGCTCGTTGGCTTTGGGTTCGCGCTTGCCGCTTTCCATTCTGCTGTATTCACTCTGGTCTATGTTTAGCACTTGGCCTACGTATTCTTGACTGTATTGCGCCTGCATTCTATAACTATAAAGATTTGGATAAAACATAATGTTTGAGGGTTTGTTTGTTTTTATGGTGGGCAAACCTGCTATACACAAAAAATCCAAAGGGTCCATTTCGAATTTTTCGAAGTGAATGTTTTCAACAGGTGTTGATAACTTTGAA
>JAYSWI010000553.1:0-10375 GCA_043718125.1 Flavobacteriales bacterium | reverse complement strand
TCATAGCGCGATTTCAGGGTGGGCCCAATGCAGGACATACTTTGGAATTCGAAGGTGGCAAACATGTTTTGCACACCATTCCCTCAGGCATTTTTCATGACCATGTCAAAAATGTAATTGGCAATGGCGTAGTGATCGATCCAGTTGTTTTTGCAAAAGAAATTGAGGCATTGCGCGAAAAAAATGTGCCCGTTGAAAAACGACTATTTATTTCGCGCAAAGCACACGTCATTCTTCCAACACATCGCCTGCTGGACAAGGCCAGCGAAGCCTCCAAAGGCGCAGCAAAAATTGGAAGCACGTTGAAAGGAATAGGTCCTGCATACATGGACAAAACAGGAAGAAACGGTCTTCGAATAGGCGACCTTTTGGACGAAAAATTCTTTGAGAAGTATGCTACTCTGAAACAAAAACACCTTTCCCTTTTAGATGGTTTCAAGCCGTTTTTTATTTTGGACAATAACGAACTGGAACTAATGGAAAAAGAGTTCATGCTTGGTGTTGACTTGATAAAATCTTTGACCATTGTGGACAGCGAGCACCACATCAACAACGCCTTGCACGAGGGTAAAAAAATTCTAGCAGAGGGTGCACAAGGTTCTATGTTGGATATCGATTTTGGTTCCTACCCGTTTGTTACTTCAAGCAATACAATTGCTGCTGGTGCTTGCACAGGACTGGGTATTGCCCCTGGCAAAGTGGGCGAAGTGATCGGAATTTTCAAAGCCTATTGTACCCGTGTGGGAAGCGGTCCTTTTCCTACTGAATTAACTGATGAAACTGGCGAAAAAATGCGCCTTATTGGAAAAGAATTTGGCTCCACCACAGGTCGCCCACGCAGATGTGGCTGGCTCGATTTGCCTGCATTGCGATATGCCTGTATGATAAACGGTGTCACACAACTTATCATGATGAAAGCCGATGTGCTCAGTGATTTTGGAATCTTGAAAGTTTGCACACATTACACCTTCGATGGCAAAAAAATAGATTATTTGCCTTACGATATTGAGCCAAACAAAGTGCAGCCCGTTTACCAAAATCTGGATGGTTGGCAAAGCGACTTAACCGGAATGCGTGACTTCGCTGAACTTCCAAAAGAGCTGAACACCTACATAGAATTTATTGAATCGCAATTGGAAATTCCTATTACAATTGTTTCAGTTGGGCCTGATAGAACACAAACCATTGTGAAGGAAAAAGTAATGGCATAATTTCTAAAAATTCTCCTTTTCGAAGAAGATAGCAATCATTAATTTTCTAAATGAGTCTTCATAAATTATCAGAAATACTCGCAATTGCCCTTTGCTTTTGTGGCGTGTTTATTTCTCAAGAAGGCAAAGCACAGGTTCGAAAAAAAGTCAAATACATTCATTCAGATTTATTGGAATACGATAAGTCGTTGGTTGATGCCAACCGTTTGCTGGGCAATGTGCAGCTTGAATATGAGGGCACCATGTTTTACTGCGACAGCGCATACCTCTACCCCACCGATGACTTCGATGCCTTCAGTAATATTCGAATTGTAAAAGGCACAGACTTTAATGTGACTGGAGATTTGGGACATTTCTCAAAACACAACAGCACGGCAACGCTCACCAACAACATCACCCTGCGCGACAAGGAGATGACCCTTACAACAGATCACCTTGCTTTTCAAACCAACACTGAAATCGCAAATTATTTTGGTGGTGGAAATGTTGTAAGCAACGCAAATAAAAACTCTCTTAGCAGTGAACGTGGCACCTATCATTCAAAAACTGAAATGTTTTATTTCAGAAAAAATGTGGTGCTAAAAAATCCTGATTACACAGTCAATTGCGACACCATGCAATACAACAACCACACAGAAATTACACGGTTTTTTGGCCCCACTACAATCAAGGGTGACGACTCAAACATCTATTGTGAAAATGGTTTTTATGACACCAAAAAAGACCAAAGTCGTTTTGGAAAAAATGCCTGGGTGCGTTCTGAAAAAACAATACTCACCGGTGACAGTATTTATTATGATGGAAAAAAACAATATGGCGAAGTGTTTAGAAATGTGACCATCCGCGATACAACGCAGAATTATATCATCAGTGGAGACTACGGAAAACACAATGCAATCACCAAAGAAAGTTTTGTTACAGAACAGGCTTTGCTCACTCAAATGTTTGAAGAAGATTCCTTATTCCTTCATGCCGATACTCTGAAAGCCTTGCCCGACAGCCATGGCAAAGATTTCATTTATGCCTTTCACAAAGTGAAAATTTTTAAAAATGACATTCAGGGCAAGTGTGACTCGCTGGTCTATTCGCAGGCGGATTCTACCATGCGCATGTTTGTAAATCCAGTTTTATGGCACGCCCAGAATCAAATAACGGGCGACTCCTTGACGTTGCAAACCGCCAATGGTGATATACAATCATTGCTGGTAAAAGGCAATGCTTTTATCATCAGCGATGCAGAAGCAAAGGGCGATAGTATTGCAACTACCAACGAGCGATACAACCAAATAAAAGGCAGAAAATTGACCGGCACTTTTGTAGCAAACGAATTGCGAACTGTGTATGTAGAAGGCAATGGCCAATTGATTTATTTTCCAACCAATGACGAAAAAGAAAAGCCGTTGGCCGCAGGTCACAACAAAGGAGAGTGCTCAAACATCAACATTGAAATACACGACAATCAACTGCATAGAATTAGAATGGAAACAGAAACCAATTCCACATTTAGCCCAATGAATTTGGCGACTGATGTGGTTTTCAAGCTAGATGGATTTAATTGGAGGGCCGCAGAAAGACCCCATTATTTCAACGACATTTTTGAAAAATAAAGCCCTTCTATAATTTTTCGTTAGTTTTGAAATAAATAATATGCGACTACTAAAAAAAACATTCCTCTCTCTTGTTGCCATCGTCCTCATAGCCTTCATTGCGCTTTATGCAACAGGCAATAAACATGTGCTCAATGGCTTCACCAAAACATATCTTATTGGCAAGAGCAAACCGGATATAGACGACAAAGAATATTTTGCTACTAGCACCATCAACGCAGATAATCCACAGGCTTGGCCAAAGCATTCAAATTACAATAACGGAACGATTGCGCAAGAGATGGCCGCAACAATGCAATCGATGCAAACTACTGCATTCCTTGTGTTTAAAAACGACTCGTTGCTTTTCGAAAAATATTGGAATGACACTGATGAACACACCACTAGCAATTCATTCAGCATGGCAAAAAGTTTTTGCGCCATGCTAATTGGAAAAGCCATAGACGAGGGTTACATAAAAAATTTGGATCAAAGGGTGGGCGATTTTATTCCGGAATTTTCTCAAGGAAAAAATGCAAGCCTAACCATTCGACATCTGCTGCAAATGGCCAGCGGAATACCCTTTGGCGAAAGTTACAACAGTCCGTTTGGATACATGGCCAAAGCATATTATGGAGATGATCTGGTGGCGGAAACCATGAAATTCACAATTGAAAAAGAGCCAGGAACATTTTGGATTTACGAAGGAGGCAACACTGTTTTGTTGGGAATCATTTTGAAAAAAGCAACAGGAAGAACAGTGAGTGAATACTTCTTTCAAAAAATTTGGTCGTGCATTGGTGCTGAAGATGCAGCCTATTGGAACCTTGACAAAGCGGGAGGAATGGAAAAAACATTCAGTGGATTTTACGCAACAGCTCGCGACTATGGACGCATAGGCAAATTGTATTTGCACAATGGAATTTGTGAAAATGACACGGTTATTTCTGCATCATTTGTGCAAGAAAGCATTGCTCCAAACATGGTCCAAGATGCAACTGGCCAACCATGCACTTGGTATGGATTGCATTGGTGGCTTGGTCAATACAAGGAAAAAGATTTTTTTTCGTGCCGTGGCATGAGGGGACAATACATTGCAGTAATTCCAGAAGACAATTTAATATTGGTGCGATTGGGCCACAACCAACAGCCTGAGAGAATTGATCACATACCCACTGATTTATTTATGTATCTCGATATTGCGGCTTCGGTTGCAAATTCTAATTGAAATGGCTGCTACAAACAATGCCCCTCCAACCAAAATAATCGCTTATGAAAAAGGACATTGAAATACCCGAAATGACAGATGTTGTTGTCGCAATAGTTCCAAGTTCCAACCATTTGGGCGAGCGCGAATGGAGCGTCTATTTATTGAATTTAAAAGCTGAAAAAATTTCAAATGTTATTATCAATGTGAGTGCAGATGGCGAAATAAATGGCCAGCCAAAAGTGACAGCAAATCTGCGATTTCACTTCAACGAAATAGCTGCGAATAGCGCAAATCCATTTGAAATTGTTTTACCCGAAGCATTTCATCTTCGCAACCAATATTGGGTAAGTTTTTTCGCAGAAGAAAAACTTTACGATAAAAAATTCATAGCAGAAGCAAATACAATTGAGGAAGATAATTTCGAATTTATTCCGCTTCTTACCGCAATGGGAATCGCACTTCATTAAAGCAAAAACCAATGCTTGAAAAAATCAACGCAGAAGAAATTTTATTTCTAGACATAGAGACCGTTCCTCAATATCCAGATTTTAATTCATTGGATGATGAAACACAAAATCTATGGTCCGACAAATCAAAATTCGTTCGCGAGAAAAACAATGTTTCTTTGGAAGAGTCCTATCACAGCGCTGGCATTTATGCTGAGTTTGGAAAAGTGATTTGTATTAGTGCCGGCTATCTGGCTTCGCGAAATGGTGAACGCATTTTGCGCGTCACTTCATTTTTTGATGATGACGAAATGAAAGTGCTTGAAGATTTTGCTGCGCTTCTCAACAACAATTCGGGACATCGCATCAAACTTTTATGCGCCCACAATGGTAAGGAATTCGACTTTCCATATATCTGTAGAAGAATGCTTGTAAACGGATTGAAACTCCCAACGCTGTTAGATATGGCCGGAAAAAAGCCTTGGGAAATAGCGCATCTTGATACGCTGGAGCTGTGGAAGTTTGGCGATTTCAAACACTATACATCACTAAAGTTACTGGCCAAAATATTCGGAATTCCAACTCCAAAAAATGACATAGACGGAAGCCAAGTAAGAAGTGTTTATTACGAGGAAAAAAATCTTGACCGCATAGAGCGATACTGCAAAAAAGATGTCGCCACGGTGGCCCAAATTTTCCTGCGCTACCGTGGCGAAAAAATTTTGGACGAGGAAAATATTATTTCGGTTTGACTCGAAAAAAACAAAAGCGATCTCCTTTTAGAAATCGCTTTTGTATAAAAAATTCTTGCTTCAATTATCTCTTACACCTTGTGAACTTTATAGTTCAAACTTGCCTTTTTACCATGGAACAATTTGAATTCCGACAGTCACCGGATAAACCTCCGGCCCTTTGTTTTTCTTAAACAATGGTGTTAGACCATAGGTGGCAAAGAGTGTGAAATCTTTATATCCAACACGCACACTGGCATCAAGTGTAAATGGATTTACATTGTAATCCGCCTTTCTGCGCGATGTGTTTTTATCGTCACCATCTTCCCATTTCTGCTTGATGATGCTGCCCATTTTCCAACCACCAATAACACCTGCTGCGATATGAAAAGAATGATCATTGTCCTTGCTCGTATTTATTTCAAGCATTAGCGGCACATTGATATACGACACGCGAAATTTGTTTTTAGAATAATCTCTAATGGTATCGAGTATGGTGTTAGCGTAGGTAAACAGACTGTCTCTATCTGTGATATCCACATTGTTCTTGATGCCATAACTATTGTATGTCAGCCCCGCTCCCACTATCAAACCCACATAGTCTTTGTAGATGCGGATCTTCTCCTCGAAAATATTAAATCTAAAACTCATGGAGCGGCTGTAGTCTAGCTCCAACCAAGAGTTTGCAGAATCCATTGTGGTTCCACCACTTTTATTGATAAGCAGATTTACTCCCACGTCTATTCCTCCCCAATGGGTAAGGTCGAGCTTGCAGTCATTGTCGTTATCCTCATCGTCCTCCCACGCCACATCAGTGGTGTCGTTGTCTGGATTTTCGTCAATCATTATAATTCTTGTATCTCCAAATTTCATATCTGTAGTATCGGGCTTGACGGGATCTACTTGTGCGGTACTGTAAAGTGCAAAGAGCACGATTACTGTGGTGATGGCAATGTTTTTCATACTTGTAGTTTGTTATTTCTA
Organism: Flavobacteriales bacterium; assembly: GCA_043718125.1. Classification (GTDB taxonomy): domain Bacteria; phylum Bacteroidota; class Bacteroidia; order Flavobacteriales_D; family Sanyastnellaceae; genus JANNVZ01. The sequence goes on along the minus strand of JAYSWI010000553.1, from coordinate 4,207 downwards.
AACTCTGTTTTGTGTTGTTACAGGCATGAGACGGCCATGCCTTTTTAGAAGTTACAACGGATTTGAAAAAAAATTTCAGCTCGAAAATCAGAATTTATACCTGTTGAAATAGCTTCGTTATGTCTCGCACAGAAAACACAGAAATACACAGAAATTTTTATATTCTAAATTTATCGGACGAAACTGATAGAGGACTTTTTCTGACAGTAGAGCAAACCCGATGTTGATTTATTTGTCCTTTGCTTAAAAAATTTTACGTGTTTTCTGTGCGAAAGAAAGATTCAATCGCTTGGCGCAAACTCTTACTCAACGTATCCCTTTCATCAAATAAAAACTGATGAAAAACCACTTAACAAATTTTCAGACCTTTTGTGAAATGGCCCAACAACATAAGACAACCGATACTTGTAACTTCACATCTTTAATGCGCGTCTTGCACTGCACAAACGCTTCACCTTATTTATGAAATCTTTTGTCATTTCTTTATTGATGTTTGCAATACTTCTGTGGTGTTGCCCATTGCTGGCTTGTATAAATGACGGTACAGAAAAACCAAAAGACCAAAAAGGAAAGACATCAACGATAGATGAAGAACAAGACCCAAACCTTGATGGTGTAGTAGAGGTGAGTTTCAAGATAGACAATTCTGGAAAGGTGCAAATCATCAACATAAACTCCACAAGCACACAGTTGGCTGAGTATGTGATGAAAAAACTGAGCAAAATTCAGTTGCACAAAAACGATTCTCCTATTGGAAAAATTATTCATTACCGGTTCGTATTTAAGAAACAGGCTTAGTAAGGGCCTACTGAAAAAATCAAATCTCCTTTAGCTGCAAATGTTGATTGCATCGCAATTTTTTTGTCGTATCAAACAGATTGGCCACAGAGGACACAAAGTTTCTGCAAAGCATTTCATATTATACCAATTCTAAGTTCAAAATAGTCCAAGGACTATTTTGGACATAGAATGTAATTATCCCGCAAATGTGGAGGTAAATGCCGTTAGAGTAGCTATTAAGTCCAATCAAGCGCAGCGAAGATTGAACTATTATAGAACCCTAAACGGTATTATTTCCTTATTCGTTTTTCATTTTTCTAATAGAACACGGATTGGACGGATCTGAACGGATTATGAAAAATGTTTTTCATTCTGCACTTTTCACTATTGCCTAATTGCTAACCCATTCTCTTATGGAACACGGATGACACGGATTGGACGGATTTAAAAGGATTTGAAAAAGTGTTTTTCCTAACTGCTGCTATGTAAGTTTCGATTACTTTTCAATTCTAAATTCTTTGCGGCTTCGCGCCTCCTGCGATAAAATTTATCTCTCGCGAAGACGCAAAGGCGCAAAGGTTATTTCTGTGTGCTTTGCTGTTTTACAATTCGCTGCGCAATTTTTTGCCCGTTTTCCAACTCCACGTTCATCATATAAACCCCATCGCTCAACCAACCCAAACTCCATGTTTGGTTGGGGTAAAAAACCCTTTCTTCAAACACAATTCTTCCCATTGCATCGGAGATAAAAACACGCTGCGCGTTTTGGGGGAGTACTGCTTTTAGTTGGTGGTGGAAGGGGTTGGGCCAAATTTGAAATTTGGAATCTGACATTTGAAATTCGTTTACACCAACAGTGGGTGGGCAGCCGCTGGGTTGTTCGTAGCCGCAAGCGTCTATTTTTAGGAGCCAGGCGCGTTCTACAAAAGCGGGTTCAAATCGACTACAAGACCCTCCTGCTGCAAAACCACCATCAGGGGTTGACGCAATATCTTCGAGTAAAGTCATATAATAGTCGCTTGGGGGTGCATAATTATTCAACCAATCCAATGTGCCATCGGCTTTTATTTTGATTGCATAGCTTGGAAAAGTGGTTGGTGCAAAAGGATTATAATAATAGAATACTCCGATATAGCCGCCAAATGGGTCTTTTGTGAAGTCCCGAAAATTAGGACCACTTGAAAGCAAGCCATTGTCAAACTCTGGAAAAGCAATAGGGTAGTCATAAACAGTGCTCCAGTCCGAAATGTTGAGCTTCATTGAGTGCATTGCATAAGTGGACGATTGTGTATCAAAATTTTCGATACATCTGCCATAGACCAGTTGCATAGTACCATCATCATTCAAATAAGTGCCGGCTGAGCCATCTCCACAATTGTTCGGATTACCTATGCAAGTATCGCTTAACACATTGCCCTGCAAGTCAGTCTTGATGATGTTGATATCGTAATCGCCACAATTAACATCCACCCCAACAAGTATATAATTGTCATTGTACTTATACACTTCTGTTAAAGTGAAATATGCCCAAAGAGAAGAAGTTGAGATATAATCATTCAGAATTTCTCCTTCAAAATTCATTTCAGTGAAGCGATATTTAGAGGGTGGATTGTCTTGATAGGGCCTCATAAGGCTAATGAAAACAAAAGAAGTATCAGATATGCGCAACAATTTTTGTGGATTGATATAAAGTTCTTGCGAACAATCTTCCCACTCCGCAAAGTCCTTTTCCCATAGCATTTCATTCTGTAAATTGTAACCACGCATTCGCGGCATTTGGTTGGTGCAAGAACCAAATCTAGTAGGACAAATCAAATAGGTTGAATCATTCTTAAAAAGATAATTAAGTTTGTCGGATGCGTAATCAAGTAAAGGTGGAACATCATTGAAAACATCCAATAATTGCCCATCCATATCAAACTTTAAATTGGAAACCGTATATGCTCCATCCAATATACCCGTCCCTTGAGCATAAATAAAATCATTGATTATTTCCACATGATAAAAAGAGTATGCAGTGTCAGAAGTGTTGTTGTAATAAACATTATTAAAATGAAAGTATTGGGCACTGCACGCAGCAGCACCCAATACTTGTAATAGAATTACAATGGCCTTTTTCATTTCTTGGCAATTGTTGTTTGATAAAGTACTTCATCTTCTGCCCCATAAAGCACCAGTAGATAAATGCCTGAGTCGATATCCTCAAGGCTCACTACTGTTTGCTCTTGCATGGCATCGGTGGCTGTTTTCGTCACTTGTTTACCATCCATTTGCAACAGTGCAATAGCACTTGGTCGTATTTCGTCCGATTGGATGATGACAAAGTTTTGGGCCGGATTGGGAAACACTAATACCAAGGGCATTGGCACCTCTACTCTTAGCTTAGATGAGCGAGCATCGCCAACAGGCATATCCGGCATTTCCAACATGAAAGAATATCCACCAAACGCATTGAGCAAATTGGCCGCAGGTATTCCCAAGTTGTACATGTCATTATTGTAAAGGTCGAGCAGATAGGTTTCTTCAGTAGCTGTAAGTGTGGCATCGGCCCTGTTAAGCACGGCATATTCTGTAGCTAAATAGGTTACATAGTTGCTTATCTCTTGCGAGGCTTGTGGTTCCATTTCGAATGTACTTCCTGTGCTTTGTAACAAAGCAATGGCTGCATTAAAATCTCCACTGCGGTAAAGCAAATCTGCCTTGTTGTAGCGGTCTTGCACAAATTTATCATCCTCCAATACCGAAACGGCATCACTTGCGGTAGTAGCAGAATATATGATTGCATCTTTTGCACGTTGTATTTTAGAATGTTCGAAAGCCATCTGCTCAAGCACTAACTCCTTGGGCGAAATTTGTTGCCTTGCCGCATCTATTTGCAACTGTTGATATGCTGTAAGCGGCACGTTTTTGTCCTCCAACGCCTCGTGTACCAAAGCACTTTTTGCTAGGGCAGGGTTCATAGCAATAATGGCAGTGAGCAACACATTGGGCAATGCCACCTCGTTGGCTATGGTGGCAAGCATTACCTCATCACTGATAGTTGGCGACTGTGCGGCCAATGTTTGGTATAGTTGCAGCGCATCGTAAAACGAACTCTCCAACACTTCTTGCTTGAGGCCATCAGTATTGCCACCATCTTCCAACAAATCATAAGCCGCCTGCAGCGCATCATAATTGATAGTTGCTTCTGCTATCATATTTTGGTTGTCGCCCCCACCTGCTATGTTATATATCCAACCGCAATTGTGGCCGACAGTCATTTGATTGAGTGTCATCAAAGGATCCACCTCATTTATCACTCCTTGGCCATTCACATTTAATTCTCCGGTTACATATCTGTAGCTGTGTGTTGGCGGATTGCCTTGGTAAAACTCAATATCATCATTGTCATCATTACTTTGACTTGGCGTAAATTGATTGCCTGCGC
>JAYSWI010000552.1:0-3383 GCA_043718125.1 Flavobacteriales bacterium | reverse complement strand
ACAAACTCAATAGACGATATTTTGGAGAAAAGCTCTTTGATAGGCTCACACTGGCTGTTGCAAAATCTTACTGGTAGGATTCCCAATAAGCATATTATTTAATGATAAATTCTATTTGAACAATACAAATGTGCGCTCATCTTTTCTCCCATTCCTATCACCAATGAGTATTCGTGCCTGTTTAATTAGAATTCGTATCATTTTTCAAATATTTGCGGGTAATTCAAGTAACACAATGGTTCCATTGAGGGTGTTTTTTAGCTCTGCTCGGTCTTGCAATGTGATGCTAAACGATTCGCCTGTTTGGTTTTGCAAGATGGCCATGCGCTCTTCATTCATGCGCAGGGCAAGGCTTTCGTGCTTGCCGCTCTTCTGTAGTTTGCTTTGGTTGATGCCTATGCCATTGTCTGTAATGCTGATGGTGTAGTTTTTTGCATCGCCACGCACCAGCACATCAATGCGGCCATCGCGCTCGCTGGGCAGTATGCCGTGCAGCAGGGCATTCTCCACATAGGGTTGCAAAAGCATGGGGGGAATCTGTAAGTCGAATGCTCTTAAATTTTCGCCAACATGGATGGAATAGCTGAGGCGTTCGCCAAATCGCAGTTGCTCCAAGCGCAGGTATAGTTCAAGCCTTTCTAACTCATCCTCAAGCGACACCATGTTGTGGCGGTTGGTTTCCAAATTCATGCGAATGAGGCGCGAGAAGTCAGCCAAATATTCGTTGGCCTCGCGGGTGCGGTTGGTATTGATGAAGTGCTGAATGCTGCTGAGTGAGTTGAAAATGAAATGCGGATTCATGTTCGCATTCAATGCTTGTTGGCGCAGCTCCAGCATCTTGGCTTTGCTTTCTAATTTCCGTTTTTTATTTCTGTAAAAAAGATAGAATGACAAGCCAAAAGTGCTGAGTACAAGCAACGCAAGCAGTGCGCGAAACCAAAGTGATTTGGTGAAGTGTTGCAAGATGGTAAATGTGATGGCAGATGGTTGGCTCCACACACCATCTTCGTTCATGGCGCATACTTCGAAGGTGTAAGCGCCTGCACCCAACTTCCAATATTCTGCACTGCGGTTGGTGGTTTGCTGCCAGCCATCATGCAGCCCAATCAAGCGATAACGATAAACGGTTTTGTTGCCTGTTCTGTAATTGAGTGCGGCAAATTGAAATTGCAAATCGTTTTGGAAATGTGGAAGCACAAGTGAATCCATCATAGCAATTTCTGAAGCAGCGCTATGCAGTGCTTCTATTTTCACCGGGGTGGTTGAAATATTGGATGAATCGCTGTTCGCATCCATTAGTGCCAGGCCATTGTTGGTGGCCACATACATCACGCCTGCAAGGCAGAGCAAATCATTTACTTCGTTTGAAGGCAATCCTTTCTCATAGTTCACCCGGAAGAATTCGAATTGTTTTTGGGCGATGTCTTTCACTTTCAAGCGTTGTAATCCTCCTGCCTGACCAATCCAGAGGTCGCCTTGCTGATCTATTTCCACACAATCTGTAATGTCTGAGAGCAAACCGTCTCGCTCATTTACTACCACAAAGTCATTTTCGTTTTTGTAAAAAATGATTCCCATGTTTCGTGTGGCAAGCACCAGATAATCTTTCCAGAAGGAAGGTGTTTCTATATCTGATGTAGTGATGTCAACAATTCGCGGTTTGAGTTTGTTCAGCGAATCACAAGCAATGAAGTTTCCCCCGGAAGGGCTGTCTTTTTCGTAGCGGTACAAACCATTGTTAGTGCCTATCCAAAGTATTTTGTTTTCATCTTCAAACAAACAGTTGCTGCGTTCTTTGAAAATGGTTTTGTCCACAGCTTGCCATTTGCCTGTGGCGTCTGCAAAAGCAATTCCATCGGCCAATGCAAAGGCGTGTGTGCCATCGTGCAGTGTCAAGCTTTTGCGAATCACACTTTCAATATTCATGGTAACCACTTCATCCCTTTTAGAAAAATAATGATGAGGTTTATTGCCAATGATGAAGTCGCCCTTCTTCAACTGCACAAAGTCGAGACCTACCCCGCTTGACAAATTTTTTTTGGTATTTGGATTTGAGATTCCATCTTGAATTCCGAACACTTTTCCCGAAGCATCGCAATAGAAAATTTCACCACCGTATTCTTTTATCGAAACAATTTTTCGCGGCTTGCCTTGAGCTTCGCTTTGGTACAGCCTCATCTCGAGCGATGGCACGAAATAGACTCCGTTGTCGCGGTCGCCCAGCCAATAGTTTCCGTTGCGGTCTTGGAGCAATGCCGTGATGAAGTGTCCTTCGAAAAAGACCTGAGCACTGTCCGGATTCTGATTGTAATCATCCAAACGATAAGCACCGTTGCTGTTAGTGAGCCACAAGTGACCGCTGCGGTCGTGGTCCATGCTGCTAAACACGAATGGCGATGAGTTGAAATGCGCCTGCACATTTCCTTTTTCATCAAACACCACAAAACCGCCTGGGCCGCTCAGCACCCATTTGTCGTTTTCCACTTTTACACTGCAAGCCAGTTTGCAATCGCCAGCCACGCTCAACAAATAAGAGATATTGTCGGTAGTGGTGATTTTGTTTTCTGCGCCCGCCTCGCCTATTTGCAGGTTCACCAGTTTATCGCCCACTTCGCGCAGGTAGTAGGTGGCTTGCTTCTGTTTGTTTTCTGCCTCCGGCAAAAATTCTTGTACACTGTCGCCAAAGCATTTGAAGAGTTGAATGCCTGAGAAAGTGGTGATCCATAAGGTGTCTTTGTCATCGAAGAAGAAAGGGCCAGGCAGTTTGTCTTTCAGCAGTGCTGATATTTTTTCATTGCCCTTGTATGTTTTGATAGAATCATTTTCAAGAAAGCAGTATGCCCCGTTGTTGCATAAAAACCACATACGGCCTTTGTTGTCTTCGTTGATGAGCAGCAGGCTGTTGGTGGGCAAGCCGTGTTTGGTAGTGTATGTTTTGAAATTATAGCCGTCATATACGCTTGCTCCACGGTCGGTGATGGTCCAGATATAGCCGCGACTGTCTTCAAATAAGCCCTGCACTTGGGTGCTTGGCAAGCCCTCAGCAGTGGTGAAGTGGCGATAAGATGAGGCGGGTTTTAGTTGGGCTGTGGCGTAGGCTGAAATTGCAAGAGTGCAGATGAATGTGATGCTGGCTCGCGCAGAAAAGCACGGAAGCTCGCAGAAATTGTTTTTGGTTTGGTTGTTCATTCTATTCCTCTTCTTTCTTCCCTGTGCTTCTGTGTTTTCTGTTTGAAATAATCATCATGGTTTTATGAATCTATGTTTGATCATATCCAAAAATAATGGCAACCTGCGTTTGGCTATTTGCAATTTTGTTCCGTCCATCAACTCGGCCAGGCCGCCATCCACTCTGGAGTATGTTTTTAGGAAGTGGATATTTA
>JAYSWI010000551.1:0-3384 GCA_043718125.1 Flavobacteriales bacterium | reverse complement strand
AAGAAATTCGATTTTCAATATGAATAAGAAACGGCTGCCAAATGGTGGCCGTTTTTTTGTTTGATTCAGAATACACCAATAAAATTCTGCAAGCAGCGATTTTGTATTTTAAAGTTTCTTACTTTCAAAATAATTTACAAATGAAACCAGCACCATCACCTTTTTTTATTACCACCTTTTTCGTGCTTATTTTAGCCAATCATACCAAAGCCCAAACAATTCCCAACGGCAATTTTGAAACTTGGGATCTCTATAATAGTTGGACACTAGAACCTGAATTTTGGGTTACATCGAACAACCAATTGATGACACCCGTGATGCAAGACTCCAGCGCATTTGAGGGCAACTTGGCCATGAGAGTGAACGTGCTGTCGGGTTTTGAGGGGGCCATAGTTGAAACTGCATCCGTCCTAATGTCTATTTCAGAAATTCCTTCGCTTCTCAACTTTATGGTGAAGGCAAATGTGCCAATGGGCGATCCTGCCGACAATGTGGCCGTCACGGTTTCATTTACTTATGAAGATGCGATCGTATTGACCCAAACGTGGACTTCACTTTCACCTATCGCTGATTGGCTGCCGGTGTTTATGCAATTTGAAGGCAACAACATTGAAGTGCAAGAAGTAATTATTACCGTGTCTGCGGGCTACAATGGGCCACTGGGCGGTGGCAGTTGGGACACGTGGATTTCTGTAGATGCTATGAGCTTTGAAACGATGGAACAGGTCTCGAACAACAACTCTACACAATTGGAAATTTTCCCCAATCCAACTTCAGATTTTTTAAATATTACCGCACCAGTTGGAATCGATTCTGCAAGTCAAATTATTATTTCAAATGCACTTGGAAGCATTGTTCTTATTGCCAGTATAAGTTATTCTGTGCTGTCAAATGCGAACCAACTTTGTGTAGATATTTCGGGTTTGAGTTGTGGCCTTTATTTTATCCGAATGGACAACAACACGCAAATTCAAACTGCAGCGTTTTTGGTTTCGAGATGAAATGAAGATGACCTATTTGAAAGAACTTGCGCTTTATACCGATTGGATATTGAACTACACGAAAAAGTTTAGCGCGCATTGGCAAGTCACAAAAATGAGTGCATAAAATTTGAAGACAAAAGGGAATCACAGTTTTTGTTGCCCCAACTTCCGACTTCTAAATTTTATTTTTTATTTACATGAAAAAAGGACTTATTAGTTTCGTGGCCATTGTGGCTATTGTGATTCAAAGTTGCGTTCCTCAGCGCAAATATGCAGAGATGGAATCGCGCAAATCCACTCTTGACCAAGACAACCAAACATTGCGAAAAGGCAATGAACAAATGACATCCGAAATAAAGGATCTCAAAACCAGCAATGGCCTAAAGGATGAAAGCATCAAAGAACTTCAAACAGACTCGGCAAAACTTGGCAAAGATTATCGCCAATTGCGCTCGCAATATGATAAGGTGAATGAGCTGAACGACATCCTTTCGCGCAAGAGCAACGAGCTGCTGGGCCAGGCTACAGGTGAGAATAAAAAACTTGTAGATGAACTGAACAAGACACAAGAAGCATTGCAGAAAAAAGAAGACGCATTGAAAGCACTGGAAAAAAACTTGAATGAAAAACAAACCTCCATCGATGCTTCGAACAAAGAATTGGAAGAAAATAAAAAGCGTGTGGACGATATGGAAAAACTACTTGCAGAGCAGCAAGCGGCTAGTCAAGCATTGAAAGCGAAGGTTCAAAACGCGTTGCTCGGTTTCAAGGATAAAGGATTGACGGTGACAGAAAAAGATGGAAAAGTGTATGTGAGCATGGAAGCAAAACTCTTGTTTGCTTCGGGTAGCACCGCTGTGGATCCAGGTGGGAAGAAGGCATTGGTGGATTTGGCAAAGGCCATAGAAAACGAAGCCGATATGGAAATAATAGTAGAAGGGCATACCGATACGGACAAACTGACATCTGCCAATTACCCACACGACAATTGGGAACTTAGCGTGTTGCGCGCAACGGAAGTAGTAAAAATAATAACCGCCAACAGCACCGTTCCGCCTGCCAAGTTATCCGCCTCGGGCCGCAGTTCATACCTACCTGTGGATGCCAACGACAAAGCAAAGAATAGAAGAATTGAAATCATACTTCAACCCAAGTTGGACGAATTGTACAAGCTGATAGAAGGCAATTGAAGCAATAAATCAAGCATCGTTTTTCCATCATCTGTTCATTCATTGTTCACAACAAGCAGATTCAAAAAACGGAAATCTATAGAACATTTTTTTAGGTTTGGCCGCGAACGATTTTTACATGATTCAGGACTGCCGTACTTAGCAATAAGACGGCAGTTCTGATTTTATAGTCATAATTTTTTTAGAAAATACTCTTCACTTTTTTCTATAAACAGACCGCTCTTCCTCATCATCATACATACTCAAGTAACTGGAATATCGCGACTGCGCCACCGTTCCGTTTTCAACCGCTTGCCGCACTGCGCAGTCAGGCTCGTTTTTGTGCAAGCAGTTGTTGTATTTGCACATTGGCAGTAGTGCAAAAAACTCTTTGAAATGATGATGCAATTCATCCTTTGGAATGTCCACCATACCAAATCCTTTGATGCCGGGTGTGTCCACAATGTAGCCCCCATCAGGCAATTGGTGCATTTCTGAAAATGTAGTCGTGTGCTGGCCCTTGTTGCTGGCATCAGAAATTTCTCCAATGCGCAAATCCATTCCTGGAATGACCTGATTGACTAACGAAGATTTTCCGGCACCGCTATGGCCGCTTATTAGGCTCACCTTATTTGACAATATTTCTTTTAGACGAATGAGGCTTTTTGCATCCATCAAACTTGTGGATAAGCATGCAAATCCAATGCGCGAATAGGTAGAAAAAAATTGCTCCACTTCCTTCAACTCCGCCTCGTCATATTGATCCATTTTATGAAAAACAATGACCACAGGAATTTGATACGCATCGGCTGTTGCAATAAACCTATCTATAAATCCTGATGACGTTTGTGGTCTTGTAACTGTAACTATCAATAGTGCTTGATCCAAATTGGAAGCAATTATTTGAGCCTCCTTCGAAAGATTGACAGACTTGCGAATGATGTAATTTTTTCGAGGATGAATAAATGAAATATTGCCAATGCCATCCTGATCTATTTCCAAATCCACATTGTCTCCCGCTGCTATTGGGTTGGTTGTTGATCTTTCATCCAATCTGATTTTTCCACGCATTTGACTTTGATAGATGACGCCATCATCGCCCTTCACATCATACCATTTACCGGTGGATTTTAGAACAAGACCTTTCATTTATAGCGAAGCAGCAATCGCGTTGAGCTGGCTTCTTATGCCTTGCAATTTTCTGAGCAATGTGTCACCCTCTTCTTGCGGAG
>JAYSWI010000056.1:0-2704 GCA_043718125.1 Flavobacteriales bacterium | reverse complement strand
TTTTTGCCGGAATCATTCCTGCATTAAGAGCATCGAGGCTTAATCCGGTAGATGCCATACGCTCAAAATGAAATGTGCTTTTAGTAATTGAAAACCTGATATGTGATGGACACTTGAAAAAAAGCAGTCTCTCCCCTCACCTTAAAGAAGTTTCCAATCAGCCAACGCTCTCATATTAATTTTTCGCGCAGTGTTTTGGCAACAGCCTCCGTCATGGTCAGCACATGCAGTTTTTGATAAATGCTTTTGATGTGAGACCGCACAGTTTCAAATCCAATTTCAAGTTTATCAGCTATCATTTTATAGGACAGTCCATCTACAAGTCGTGCGAGAACTTCCTTTTCGCGCATGGTGAGGTGATAGTCCCCATGTTTGTTTGGAACTTGGTCTTGCAGATGAAACATGACTTTGCGTGCAATGCTTGGCGACATTGGAGCACCACCAGCATGAACGTCTTTTATTGCTTCAAGAAGTTTTTCGGGCGGTGAACTTTTTAACAAATAGCCGAGTGCACCATTGCGCAGTGAGGTAAAAACTCTTTCAGCATCATCAAACACGGTGAGCATAATGATGGACAATTGCGGAAATCTTTTGTGTATATCGCTAACGGCATCTATCCCATTTCTGCCAGGCATATCTATGTCCATCAATACCACATCAGGTTTCGTGATGGCAATCAACTCCTCTGCACTGTCGGTATCCTGATATGCCCCGCAAAGGCTGAAGGCATTATCAGTGACAAACAATAGCGACAGCGATTCACGAATGTGCTTGTTGTCGTCAAAAAGAATTACTTGAATGGACATGGGTCAAAGGTGATGGTATTTTGTGCAGAAGCCGCCTACCCAATTTTGGGGAAACAATAAACCGCAATCAAGATTAATTGAAACCATGGAACGCAACGTTAGCAAACTTTGAAAGGAATTGCATTTTGTCTGCAGGCATGTCAACATAAAGAAAGAACATCAGAGTATTGAAAAATAACCTTAGCCAATGAATCAACTATTTATTGAGTTGGGCTATGCACAGAAACAATTAAATGGTGCAAATGGAACACACCACGAGAGCACGTTGCTTGATATTAATAGCACTTCATTTTATATGGGCAGCATTTCAAATATGCGGATACATCCATTCTGGGAGTAATAATGCACCCAACTCCGAAGTGCTATCATTGCATCCATCTTGTTGAAATTATGCACAAAATTACTAGCCGACACAGGAGATCTTTGATAGCTGCATTTGCGCTGTTGATTTTTCATGCAGATATTTCGGCTACAAACATTCAGACTTACAGTATTATTTCCACTGAACAAGGCATGCCAAGCAACACCGTTTACGATATGTTGCAGGATAGACGCGGCTACATGTGGTTTGCAACGGGAGCCGGTGTATGTCGCTATGATGGTAGAAAGTTCACCAATTTCACCATCAAAGATGGGCTGACTGAACTCGATGTGCTCAAGCTTTTTGAAGACAGTCAAAACCGAATATGGATGATGGCGCTAAACGGTACTGTTTGCTATTGGCAAAATGACACCATATACAATGAAGACAATTCTGACATTTTAAAAAAGCTTAAGCTAAAAGCATCAATACGCTCCATGGCTGAAGATAAGTTTGGGACCATCTGGATAGGAGCATCAGCAGGAGCTTATGCATCGCTATCCGCTCAAGGTGTTGTTGAAATAGGCAAGGCAGCTTTGCCAAATGTTCAATTTTATTGTTCATCTGACGGAGACTTATTCATGTTGAATGAACATCTTAGATATGTAAACAATGTTCAGGGTTTTACGTTTGTTGATTCCACTCAAAACTGCTTCTCCCATAGTGCTGTGGCTACTGCGGATAAACTCCACTACTCCGTTGTTTGGGGTTGCAATGGCATTAGCATTTGTAGCAATATGGACCCTATAAGTTTGATTATTTCAAATGAACAATTGCCCGATGCCTTAAATTCTGGAATGTGCCAGATAGACAACCTTGGCAATGTCTGTATTCCTGATAGTAGAGGTGGAGCATACATGATATGGAAAAATGACAACCAATATTCATCTTATCAATTTGTATTTCCTGGATATTTCGTTAATCGGCACTATACCGATGATGAAGGGAACTTGTGGGTGGCTACCAATGGAAAAGGATTACTGTTCGTTCCTGCAAATGCCATGCATGTTGACCAGCCCGCTTCTAAAAACTCAATGCTTGAACAATCCATTAACAGCCTTACAATTATAGACGATGGCTCGTTGATAGTTGGTTTAGCTAATGGAGAAGCGTATAAACAAAAGAATGACGAACTTCTGCAAATTGTTGCAACTGGTGTCACTCATGGTTCTAACATTGTTGGGGCTGTAGAATTTGAAGATGGAATTGTGGTCGGGAATAATTTTACAATTTTGAAAACAAATGGACAAAAGCCAGCGGAAGTGCTCAAGGTAAAATTGAATAATGAAGCCCCTGTTGTGATTGGATGTAAAAGCCTTTTTAAGAATGGATCGGGTGAATTGTTTGCTTCCTTTTACGGCATCACAAAATTCAACCAACAACTACGAGTATTTGAACCATACGAAAACGATAAAATCGCGCCTGATAGAGTTATTTGCCCCTTTTATGACTCAGCCGGAAATCTTTGGTATGACAATGGGCCGCTACTTTGTAAACTAAGTGTTGACGGAAAAAAGGAAGAATTTGATCACTTACA
>JAYSWI010000550.1:0-1155 GCA_043718125.1 Flavobacteriales bacterium | reverse complement strand
CGCAAAGATTTTTGTTTTTGACTAGGATTTCTTTTCTGCATCATGCGTCCTTAGATAATCTCGCAAAGGCGCAAAGATTTTTGTTTTTTACAAGGATTTCTTTTCTACATCATGCGTCCATAGATATTCTCGCAAAGACGCAAAGATTTTTGTTTTTTACAAGGATTTCTTTTCTACATCATGCGTCCATAGATAATCTCGCAAAGGCGCAAAGACGCGAAGGTTTTGGTTTTTGAGAATGATTTCTTTTCTATCAAATACTTGCTATGATTTTCTCGCAAAGGCGCAAAGGCGCAAAGATTTTTGTTTTTTACAAGGATTTCTTTTCTACATCATGCGTCCATAGATAGTCTCGCAAAGGCGCAAATGTTTAGTTTACATTTTCAGAAATAATTCTTTGCGTCTTCGCGCCTTTGCGAGAGATTTGGTCTATGGCATACTAACGTTCGATAACGAATTTCTGCTTCGTGTTTCCAATTTGAATGGCGTAGAAACCAGCAGCAAGTATGCTACAATCGAGGCCTGTGATTTGTGCATTCACTTTGCCTTTTTTCAAGGTTTGGCCAAGCACGTTGGTCAGTGTCCATTCTTTTCCAATCAAGTTGTAGGAGGTTTCAAGCATTGCAAAATCATTGGCAGGATTGGGATAAATAGCAATTTGTGCTCTACTCAATTCTTCAATACCTGTGTATGTAATCAACTCCTCTTCACTCACATCGTTGCATCCATTGCCGTCAGTTATCATCACGCTATAATTTCCGGTTTGCGTGATTTCAAAAGTCTGCGAAGTAGCATTTACAATTTCATTTCCATTCAAATACCATTGGTAGCTTGATGCAGCATTTGCAGAAAGCAGATTTCCATTTTGAGTGAAGGAAGAAGTTGCAACGAGCGCATTGATTTCAAAACTTTCTTCAAAGCTGCACAATGCGTTGGAGGCACTCATCATCATTGTTCCACTTTCAGTTGTGATATGCGTGTATTCATCACTGCCCAATTCATCGCCTTCAAAAGTCCAAGTGAGTTCCTCTATCCAAATGGCGTTGTTGTCAAAAACAATTTCATCGCCCACACAAACTTCTGTTGCGCTTGTGGTGGCTTGTTGCAAATCTGCACAATCATAAATGGTATTTATTTCTGTGTTGGTGACAACAG
>JAYSWI010000549.1:0-3392 GCA_043718125.1 Flavobacteriales bacterium | reverse complement strand
AAGGCGGGTGTTGCTCCATATTTGGCTGGGCGGGTTGTGCTTCTCACACAATTTTATAGCATTAGAAAGGTCAGTTCTTCTAATGAACATTTGTGCCGAAAGGCCAGCCATCGCGCATCTGTTCGCAAGCCTTTTCTATTTCACAGTCAACATCCTTTTGTGCCCGCGCTGTGACAAACATTGCACAGATAAACAAAACAAGAAGCAGAATCTTTAGAGTGGTTTTCATAACTTCGGTTTTAGTAAGTTGTTCAAAATGCGAAACGGAAATTTTGATACATTCATGGAACACTATAATTCAGGCCCAATAATTACTGTAATTGAATTGAATACGATTCTTGCATAACTTAATTCGTCACAATAAAGCGCATCTAATGGGCTCACATCTGTGTCACTAGTACGACCCATAAGGGTCCAATTGCGCACAAGTTTGGTTTCATTGAAGTTGAACACATCTGGGTCGTCATCGCAATCCTCATAGGTAAGACTAGTATTTGTTCCATTGTACACTTGATAGATGTCGTAACCAGATGGTGGCTTATATACGATGTAGTTGACGTCAATCTCAGCAATTGACCAGTCACTATCTGTTTCCGTTTCTGTAATGTTTATCGAATAGAAAATCTGGTTTTCGTCCCAATCTAAAGATACACTGCCATTGAACAGGGGGCCATTGTCGGTGAACTGTCCATCGCTTTGAACGATGTTGAAATATGAGAAAAAATCGGGCGGTGTAAATGGACAAACTGCCCTTACATACTTATCCGAATCCATCTTCTTCAATTCTCCATTATTGCTGGTAACAACAACATCATAGCTCAATGTTCCATCTTGAAGACCTTCTATTCTCACTGCATCATTTCCATCTAATGAAACTACATGCAGTTGATTGGTTGGAGCATCAACACCGATACCGACCTTTCCATTTGTGTAAATGTCATTTGTGATATTGTCTGATTGAACGGTTGTGCCAGCTACATAAAAATCATGGTCTTGCAATGGAGACAAATCCACATTAACAGAGTCTCCGTTTTCTATATCAATATTTAAAGTAGTGCCTGAGAGTGTAGCAGCAGTGAGGTCTTGTGTATCAGTAAGTGGAATCCATGAAGAGCTAGTGTTATTCCAAAACTGGAAATACAACTGGTCGCTATTAAAAAGCAATAAACTGGTTGGGCCATTGCCACCAAGTTGCATTTGTGTTGTGAGCGCAGCTATTTGTACTGCACTCATTCTGGGAATAAGTATTCCTTTATCGTCTTTCACCACATCCAACATTGCGTAAGGATTAGGTGCGGGTGCGCCAATGCTAACACCTTGGTTGTCTTGGGCTAGTGCGCTGTTCGCCAGTTGAAAGGCAAGCAAGAGGGTAAAAAAATTTTGACACATATTTATGATTTAGTTGGTAAATGCAATTTCAAAACTAAAACTTTATGCAATACATCACATAGATGTTTTTCGGGCGGGTGTATCGATGTCGAATGACACATTCACATATTGGCAGTTTAACTTTTAATATGCTTCCATGTATACCTTATTGTGATGACCATCTTCAAAGAACAATAGAAGAATAAATTTTTCAGGCAACCGCGACTTCAACATTACAAAGTCCATCAGGGTTGATTCGTTGTCTAAATATGCTATTCTTTGTCCTTGCCAATTCATGTATTTAGCTAGAATAGGGTTGTTTCCATCTCTGGAATAGCCATTGAATTTCTCTTCGAAAGGTGTTCTGTTAAGGGAATCAACTTCTGTGGTTTGTGCAAACAGATTTGTTGAAGTGCATACAGCCATAAATAGTATGGCCATCAATTTTGTTGTGTGTTTCATTCTGTTGTTTGTTTTAGAACTTTATGCAATACATCACATAGATGTTTTTGGGGCGGGTTCTACAGATTGCGAAAGACAGCCACGTTAATGTTTCCTTTTTGTATGTCAACTTGGTCAGCGGCACCAGGGCCAGTTGATTTTACTCTTAAAACGAGATTTATGTATTTGTCTCCTAAATCATTCTGGCATTCGTAAATCGCGTTTGCATCAACATAATCATAGTTAGATATTTGGCTTTCGTGCCTGACATTAGACGCAATGTCCAATATACCAGAGTCTTCCAAGTCATCCGAGGAGGCATCACCAATAATTATAGTGCAGTTGATAATCATTGCATAGCTGTGATGGTTGTTGTTGGGATTCCCATCATCAGGGTCCTCATTAGCATTTATAACTTCTACAGTTCCGGAAGCAATAATTACATCTCCTTCCATTAAATCAGGAACCAAAACAGAGTAAATCGCAGTTGTTGCATTGGCATCCGTGGCTGAAACAACGCCAACCAAATTGGTAGATTCTGTGAAATCACGATATACTTCGGGTAACCAAGATTTTTGTTCAACAACCCGAAGCACACCCGCAGCATTGCGAGTTACAACACTATCAGAGGCTGCCCCTTCATTTAAGCCAACAATTTTTATTGGGTTGCTCGTGGCAACAACTGTCAGTGAATTGGTTGGCACGTTATCTCCTATACACACCATTCCCATTGTGTAAATATCATTGTTGATGTTGTCTGATTGTGTGGTTGTACCTGCTTTGTAAAAGTCATGGTCTTTAATAATAGACAGCGGAGCTGATGCTGTATTTCCATCTTCGAGGGTGATGAAAAGTGAATCGCTTGTTACAATTAGCTGCGTGATTTGTTGATTGTCACTGTCAGTATCACCACTTATCAAAGGCTCGAAATGGTCATCCTTCCAGAAAAGAAATCTTCTGTCTTCACTACTAAATACCATCAGACCATTGGGCCCACTCGTGCCACTCATTTGCAGCGCAAGTGCTGCTATGCTTGCATTTGGCAATTCAGGAACCGGTATTGAACCTTGAGGTTCCTCCGTGGTGGCGACTACATGGAATTTTGCATTCTGGTCTGGATACAATGTTCCAACTCCCATGCTCTTCTGTGCAAAAGTTCCAAATGAGAACAGCAGTGCAGTAAATGCGAGTAATTTTTTCATCTAATGGTGAATTTGAAATTTATTTATCGAAGTATTATTAAATGTCCTTTCAATTGTTTTGGTTCCTCAGCCCCTTCCGGATTGTATGTCATTATCCAGCTGTAAGCACCATCAGATGCATAATATTCATTACCGCCCGTCCAATGAAAGCGCGGGTCAGTTGTTTCAAAAATGGAATCGCCCCAACGGTTGAAAATTTTAAATTCAAATTTTTCGATGTCGCTATAATCATCACACACCATGAAGAAGGTATCGTTTATACCATCAGCATCAGGAGTAAAGGCATTTGGAATATGTACAATAGGATTTAGCGCAGCCAATGCAAAAGCCTCTGTAGTAAAATCCGAAACGTTCAACGCTGTGATGGTGCCAGTGCCATAT
>JAYSWI010000548.1:0-3410 GCA_043718125.1 Flavobacteriales bacterium | reverse complement strand
CTGCGGTAACACCCCACAATTCCCAATTGCAATAGTGCCCACCGGCAATAATTACACTTTCACCACGGTCTGCAAAGGGCTTAAATATCTCAGGATTGAGGTGTACAAATCTTTTAGAAGCACTGCTTGCGCTGATCGAAAAATTTTTCAAACTCTCAACCACAAGGTCACAGAAATGACGATAGAATTTGCGTTCAATCAAATGAATTTCACCTTCATCTTTTTCCTGAAAACATGACGAAATATTTTGATGAATTATTTTTTTGCGATAGCCAATCAAATAATACAATACCACAAAAAGAACATCAGAAACACCGTAGAGCAACCAATAGGGCAATAAGCTGAGAGGCTTTATCAACAGCCAATACAAAAGACGACTCATATTAAATCTATTTTTAATCCGTCATACGCTAAGTGCATGTTCGGGGGCAATTCATTTTCTAATTCTGCATGCAACCCAAGCTGATGGCTGATGTGGGTGAAGTATGTTTTTTCTGCATTTATTTCATACGCCAAAGCGATGGCTTCTTCCAGATTAAAATGTGAAAGGTGCTTCTCTCTTCGCAAAGCATTTATCACTAAAATGCGGCTGCCCTTTATTTTTTGTTTTTCTGATTCAGAAATAAAATTCGCATCAGTGATGTATGTGAAGTCGCCAACGCGATATCCGAATACCGGCATATTCATGTGCAGCACTTCTATGGGTTGAAAGGAGATTCCGACTACTTCAAAGGGAGTGTTATCTATTATGTTTATTTCGATTTGTGGAATGCCTGGATAGTTGGAATCAGAAAAGGCATAAGCGAATTCTCGGTGCAATGCCTCGCGCACTTGAAGGGTGCAGAAAACCTGCGCGCGCCATTTATTAAAGTAGTTGAATGCTCTCACCTCATCCAAACCAGCTATGTGATCTTTGTGTTCATGTGTGAAAACAATTCCGGCCAAATGACTCACTTTTTCTCTAAGCATTTGTTGCCTGAAATCGGGGCCGGTATCTATGATGATGTTGTTTCCTTCATGCTGGATCATCACGCTGGTTCTAGTCCGGTTGTCGCGTACATCAGCGGAAATGCATATCGCGCAATTGCAAGCAATCACAGGAATACCTTGTGAAGTGCCGGTGCCAAGAAAAGTGATGGTCATCTTTTGCAATAGGGGCGAAAGTATGGATGTGGCAAATCCCTTTAATTCGAAAAAATGCAAGGGCATTTTGTAATTGTTCGGTGAATTTTTTTCTGTCTTTTGAGCTTGGAATAGGCAACTATTCTAAATGTTCTGTTCTATGAAAGGACAAAGTATGAAGATGGGAAAATGCACTTATTGCGAACTTTATGTTTTTAGTAAATCGCCTCATTGAGCTTGCTCGCTTCATATACTTTTGTCCTACCTATCAACCAACAAAAAAAAATCAAGTGGATATAGAAAGAGTTGTTCTTTCCCCAAGTCAGAAGGCATTGCGTGTTAATCTCAATGCTGACATCTATGGCACCTTTGCGGAAATTGGTGCAGGGCAGGAAGTGGTGCGCCATTTTTTCAGAGCTGGTGGAGCAAGCGGCACCATTGCAAAAGCGATGAGTGCCTACGATAAAGACTTTAGCGATGCCATTTATGGTAAGGAGCAAAAGGGGAGATACGTGTGCAAACCTCGCCTTCAGAATATGCTCAATCATGAGTATGGACTTATGGAAGAAAGATTAAATAGAAAGGATCATCCCACCAAAAAGTTTTTCTCTTTTGCCGACACCGTTGCAAGCATCAATTATCAGAAAACTATTCAAGGTCATGGGTGGATGGGAGTGAAGTTTCAGACCGATCCAAGCAAGGAACCCAACGTAGTCATTCTGCACGCTAGGCTGCACGAGCAGGATGGCCTGTTGCAGCAGGCTAGCGTGGGTTTGTTGGGTGTTAATTTGCTTTATGGCTGCTATTTTTTTTACAACAAACCAAAGGAGTTTTTACTTTCTTTATATGACAATTTGCAGCGCGATCAGATCGAGATAGATATGATTCAAATGAACGGGCCTGATTTTGCAAATGTGGACAATCGATTATTGTCATTGCAGCTAGTAAAAAACGGAATGACGGACGCTGTCATTTTTTCGCCCGATGGAAGAAACCTACAGGCTGCAGATATTCTTTACAAAAAAAATATCATTGCATTGCGCGGCAGTTTTCGGCCTGTTACCAAAGTGAACATTGACATGATCATGAAGGGATTCAAAATTTTTGAAAAAGAACATCGTGTCGAGAATGAAAACATACAAGTCTTGTTTGAAATTACGCTAAACAATCTGCGCTCTGATGGCGACATTGACGAGCAAGACTTTCTTGATCGTGCCGATATACTGTGCTCGCTGGGCCAAACAGTGATGGTAAGTAATTACTCTAAGTATTTCAAACTCGTAGAGTTCTTTGCCAAATATTCTGCTAAACGCATGGGCATTATTATGGGTACCAACATGCTGTTGGAACTCTTCAACGAAAAATATTACCGCGATTTGAATGGTGGTATTCTCGAAGCATTTGGTGTTTTATTCAGTCGCGATTTGAAGATTTATCTCTACCCATTCAAAGACCTTGAAACTGGGGCACTGCTGACCACCAAGAACTGCCCAATACACCCTCGTTTGAAACCGCTATATGATTATTTATTGTACAACAAACGATTGATTGATATTACAGATTTTAATCCCGAAGTACTTGATATTTATAGTAAAGATGTACTTGATATGATCAAGCATGGCTATGAGGGATGGGAAGAATTGGTGCCTACTTATGTGGACACCATCATCAAAGACAACAGGCTGTTTGGTTTTGATCCCGCCACTCCATTGAACCCAAACTATACTCCACCGAAACGACTGAATGCGCAACGAGTGAATCCAAATTAGAGTGCGCGAATGATTTTGTTTTTAGAATTTTAATTTTCAATGTGACCTTTCATAGGCACACAAAATTTTTTCCTTTTTTGCCCCCTCTTCATCGCATTGTCAATATTAGAAAATCGGTCAATGAATAAAACGAATTTGCCAAAAGCAATCAAACAATTACTTGCAGTTGGAATGTATGAAGGTGTTTCTTTTCTTGTTTTATTGTTTGTGGCAATGCCTTTAAAGTATTGGGCGGATATGCCAATGGCAGTGCGCATTGTGGGAGGATTGCATGGCATTTTGTTTTTGTGGTTTGTTGCCGTTATCTATGTCTGTTACGATCAA
Source organism: Flavobacteriales bacterium (assembly GCA_043718125.1). Taxonomy (GTDB): domain Bacteria; phylum Bacteroidota; class Bacteroidia; order Flavobacteriales_D; family Sanyastnellaceae; genus JANNVZ01. The sequence continues at coordinate 195 of JAYSWI010000548.1, read as the reverse complement.
ACACTGCTTTCATTTAGGAAGTGTGTATTCACATTTGGGTTGTCACTTGTTCCGTTTGGAACTTTCTTCTTAAAGCGAGTTGTTGTGCATGTCTGATTTGCTTTTTTGTGTAAAAAAAAATAATCTAAGCCTTGGTAAGTGCTTGTTGAAATAGAAGTAATACCAATTCTCATTATGAAGTAAGCCAGCCATTTT
>JAYSWI010000547.1:0-3413 GCA_043718125.1 Flavobacteriales bacterium | reverse complement strand
TTTTCACATAGTTGAACACGTTGAACCATGCAGGATGGTGGTTCATTCTTTCTGCTATAAAACTTACGCGAAGCATAAATGTGAATGCTTCTTGAAAATCTTTAAATCGGAATTCACGCACAAGCTTGTTGTCTTTTTCGTGCCACATAGGGTTTCTGTTTTGGGGTAAATGTATGAGAAATGAAATGTGAGAGTTGCTGTTTTTGTTGGCTGCAAAATTTTTCAATGATGATGGTCCGCATTTTATACTTTGGTATGTATGCCCAGATTACGAAATAGAATTTATTTAATGCCTATGCGCTACGATAGACCAAATCAAATACCGATATTGAAAATCAAGGCCATAAGAATTGGTAATGATTTTTTTTTGGAACACGGATTGAACGGATCGGCACGGATTTGAAAAAATATTTTAGGCCTATCAAGTTAAGTCGCAAACTGTGCCAATGTGTACATCACCCTTCTCATTATGAGAAGGGTTGCTCAAGCCAAAAAAGAATATTCAATTGCGCATTAAAAAAGAGCAATTAAGCACAGCCGACATTGGCCCATTTTATTTGTCACAACGCTATTACCCGTGCCGAATAATTGACAATTCAGAATTTTGGTGAAAGTTTCTGCGTATTTCAATGTTCGCAGTTTGTGAAAAAGAAACCACTTCCATGCGTTGCTTCAAGGCGGGCTAAGCCAATAATGCGCAACATTTTTTCGCATTTGAAAAGGGTAAATCAGCTTTGCCCTCATACGGACGCACGTATTGCTCTCAGACAGTAGTTTTATGCCAACACATGTGGCTGTGTGACGGCAAAGTTGATTTGGCGGAGCCCACCCAGCGGACTGTGTCGTGTCTGACTTGAATAACTAAATCCATTTGTGATATCTGAATTAAAATCATACACATTTGCCGCCATGAAAAAAGCAACTGCCTCTATTTTTTTATTATCCTTTTCTTTTGTACTGCAAGCCACAGAGGGTATGTGGATACCAGCGTTGTTGGATGCGGTGTATGACGATATGAAGGCCTATGGTCTCCAACTTTCGCGCGAGGATTTGTACAGTGCCAATCACTCCAGCCTGAAGGATGCCATTGTTCTTTTTGACGGTGGTTGCACTGCCGAAATTGTCAGCAACTCGGGTTTGCTTTTTACCAACCACCATTGTGGCCTTGATCGCATTCAATTTCATTCTTCATTAAAGAATGATTATTTAAAGGATGGATTTTGGGCCATGGATCAAAATGAGGAACTGGTGTGCAATGGTTTGTCAGTCATGTTTATAGTTCGCATGGATGAGGTGACAGAAACAATGCGAAAAGGAATAACCGCAACCAGCACCCAGAAGGAGGTGGAAGCCATAATAGCGGCCAACAAAAAAGTGCTTGAGCAAGAATATAAGAAGAACAACGCAGCACATGGCTTGCAGATAAAAGCATTCAATTATGGCAATCAATATTTTGCTATAGTGACTAAAACTTACAACGATGTTCGATTGGTGGGTGCGCCTCCAAGTGCCATCGGAAAGTTTGGTGGCGACACCGACAATTGGGTGTGGCCAAGACATACAGGCGACTTTTCTATGTTTCGCATCTATGCCGACAAAAACAACGAACCTGCAGCCTACAGCAAAGACAATGTTCCATTCAAACCAGCTCATTTCCTTCCCATCAATGTGGGCGGAACCCACGAGGGCGATTTCAGCATGGTATATGGTTTTCCGGGCAGAACCGATCATTTGCTTACAAGCTATGCTGTGGATTATTTGATGAATAAAAGCAATCCCATGAAAATAGCCATGCGCGATAAAACCCTTGGCATCATTGACGCGCGCATGGCTGCCAATGATGCAATAAGAATAAAGTATGCTGCCAAACAAAGTGGTGTAGCCAACGCTTGGAAGAAATGGAAAGGGCAACAAATTGGACTCACTAATATCAACGCATTGGAACAGAAAAGGAAACAAGAAGCATTGTTCAATTCTAAAACTAAAGAGAAACAATTCGTGGCCTACAACAATGTGTTGCCAAAATTGGATAGCCTCTATCGCCTATTAGAACCAGTGGCACTGGAGCGCGAAACTTTCGTTGAGTACATGTATTACGGCCCGGAGATATTGGACTTTGCATACAAATGGCAAGAGGTAATTTCTAACTTTGATACACTGAAAGTGAAAGGAAAATTGGACGAGACTTTGAAAACATTAAAGGCCGATGCAAGATTGTTCTTCAAGGATTTTGATTTGGTAACAGAAATAGAAATTTACAAATCCCTCACCCCCATCTATTACGAAAAGCAACTTTTGAGTAAACACAATCACACGGACAAAACATTGTATGACGAGGCAACAATTGCGAAGTATTACTACAAGTCTATTTTCACTGATTCTACGAAGCTGTTTGCAGCCATCAACAACTTCAACAAGAAGTCAATCGCAAAAATCAAGAAGGATTATTTCTATCATAAAAGTGTGAAAGAGAACGAGAAGTACGCCAAACAAATCACACCACGCTATCAAGAGCTGATGGCGCAAATTAATTTTTACATGCAGCAATACACCGCTGCAACCAGAGCTATGTTCCCATCCTCCCCGTTGTGGTATGATGCCAATAGCACCTTGCGAATATCTTATGGCAAAGTGGACGGCAGCTTGCCGCGCGATGGCGAGGCGTATAAATGTTACACCACTGCAGATGGCATACTCGAAAAGTATTACACCAAAAATCCGGACTTCGAGTTGAATCCAAAGTTGATTGCACTGTTAGAGAAAAGGGAATATGGCAACTATGCAGAAGGAGGTGAGCTACAAATTTGCTACACAGGCAGCAACCACACAACGGGCGGCAACAGTGGTTCACCTGCTTTGAACGCTAAGGGCGAATTGACAGGTATCAACTTCGACCGCAGTTGGGAAAGCACCATGAGCGATATCACCTACAATCCAGAAATCTGCCGCAACATCATGGTCGATATCCGATATGTTTTGTGGGTGATAGATGTGTATGCCGGTGCCGACTACTTGCTGGCAGAAATGAAACTGGTGGGGAAATAGGCTGGCGCAACCACAACGCTTTTCTATTGCAAATTCGGAAGAATATTGTGTCGCAAAGAAATTGGCAGGTCTTTGTAGGTATTGCTTTAACCGCTACTGCAAATGCATTTACCCCCGCACCTGCGGGATAATTACATTCTATGTCCATCGCGCACTTGCAGGAGGACTATTTTGAACTAAGGCGTGGTGCCAATTGCCCCTTGCGCATTGAGCGGGGGCTGCCAGCAAAACACTGCAAGAGGCACGCCTGCCCTAACAGTAGTTGCTGGTTTTTCTTTTTCCTCCTTTGCAAACCGAAAAACACTAACCCACATTGCGCAAGCATGTTAATGAAAGAAGGAGTTTTGTTAATATATATAAGTTTTTTT
>JAYSWI010000546.1:0-3421 GCA_043718125.1 Flavobacteriales bacterium | reverse complement strand
GAACAACTAAACCCGTGCTGTCATTAATAAAGTCGACAGCAAACAGATTGGGTGTTCCGTTCATAATATGCCATTGCGAAAATCCATTTTGGGCATAGCATGCTAGCAGTAAAATCAAGACCCTTATTTTGTTCATCTTATTTTACGATTAGTTTAACGGAACTATTGAAATTGCTTTTTAAAGCCACGACATAAACACCACTACTCCATTTTGCGGTGTCCAATTGCAATTGTTGATATGAATTGACTTTTTGAGAATAAATCAACTCACCAATAACATTGTAAATAACTATGGTTTCAGATAGATACAATTGGCCAACTGCAATATTGAAAGTTGCGCTGGTTGGGTTCGGATAAATCAACAAATTGGATTGATCGATAGCGAGTTTGTTTTCGTCAAGTCCAACAAGTTGCGATGTGCCAAAACGCGCAATGCAAGCATCATTTGCAAAATCTGCTGTAGGGTCACGTGTCAAATAAAAGTCTGTCTCAACCGCATCATCATATTGCCACTCCGTCCATTCTTCATTGCTATACCCAACAACAAAAAGCTTATCGTTGCTAATGCTCAATCCTGTGCTCGCATTTCCGTTTCCATGACCAAATTCGGTGATCCATTTTGGTGTGAGCTCGGGAGAAAAACAAGCGATGTACGTGCGCTGATTATCGCCGTCAATGTCAGTTTCCATATAGGATGATGTTCCTCCGGAATTACAAATAGGAAAGTCTCCATTGGTTGGTACATTGCAATAGTCCGTTGAAGTTTGAACCGAAGGCTTTGTTCCACCTCCGACAACGTATATCATTTTACTCACAGGATCAATATCTATTGAAGCAATATCTTCATCTCCACTTCCACCAAAATAGCTACACCATTTCAACTGATGCGAAAGTCCCTGAATTGTGAACCAATACAATCCATTATCGGTTTCTCCTCCACCAAATGACTGATTGTAGTTGCCAAAATTTTGAAGTGGAATGGATGCAACGTTATTCGGTGATGGCGCTAGATTCTTTGTACTTACCAATAAATCACCTGACTCTGACCCATTACTAATGACCTCCATGTCCAAATATTTGATATCCCCTTCTAAGTGTGCTGGTCCGATGTATGTGCACCAATCAAGATTTCCGTTCTCCCAGTTCAGTAGGGCCAAAAAGTAGTTGGTGTGATAGGTTTGGTTTTCAAACCACGTTTGCGACCATGAATTGTTTCCCTCACAGAAAGGGAAATTTCCATTGGATGGTTCATTGCAATCAGCGACTGATGAAGTTGATGTCGAAGTGCGGCCACCAATAATCACATTGCCATTCAGAAATTCAACATCATCCAAAAAGTCTAAGTTGTTTCCCCCGAAATAAGTGCAATATGACTGTAACTCGTTAGTTCCACTTAGCCGTATAATAAATCCATCAATATTACCCGCAGGAGCATTTTGAAAGTACCCACTATTCGCCTCCGGCGTCGGCTCAAAACTAGCGTCCGGACTGGTATCTCCAACTAATAATATAATATTACTGTTTACCGCCTCATACACATCTATGTCGGACAAGCGATCATATGAATTTCCTCCGATAAACGAATCAACTATCACTATGCCTTGCGCATCGAATTTTACAAACAAGCCATCACTATTACCATGATAAGAATAGTCAATTGACTGCTCGCTTTCATTTATAATATCTGAACTTTGTGAAGAACCAACCGCATAGAATGAATTATCACTTGTTACTGCCAAACTCACAAATTTATCATAAGAACTTCCTCCATAATATACAAGAAATAGTGCCTGACAAATGCTATCGAACTTCACTGCCAGAGCATCGTCAAGTGCAATTGCAGAGCCAATTGTTTCTCCGTTGAATGCTTGAAAGAAGGCGCTTTGTGTTCTGCCGACTGTCCAAACATTGTTGGCTTCATCTGTTTCTATTGCATCGAATCTATCGTTGCTTATTCCCCCAAAATAAGTACTCCACTCTAAATTCATATTGCTCACTGGAGAAGCTGCTGCGCCTCCTCCGCGTTCACCAAATTCCAATACAAGTGTACCCGACCAAGTGCCATATCCGATTAATGAAACAGAGTTGCCACTTATTGAATACGATGGTTGCCAACTCAGCAATGTCAAAGCACCTGTGTTGCTGTTCATCGTATACGCGTTTGCTTGCGTATAAACAATATTGCCGATTGTGGTTGTGATGATTAATTCATCATTCGAATTTATATTTAATGTTGTTTGACCATTGAAGGTCATTTCCACTTCGCTCAATTGTGCGCCTGTACGTGCCACAATCCAATGTCTAAATCCACTTTTGGAATTCGAAAATATCACATCCGTGTTTAAGTATACTTCCTTTTTGATCACAGAATTGACTATTGGTGTTCGTTCGCTTGCGGCAGACATGTGCCCTAAATAGTAATTGTGATATTCCTTTCTCTCGTTGTAAGGATAAATTTTGTTGTTCTCCTTCACTTTATGAAATCGCATTTCAACTTGAAAAGTAGTGTCCGGATTTATTGTGTCTTGTGCTTGAAACAATTGATATGTGATTTTGGAATCGTCCAAATAAGTAGATACTCGGTAATTTTGATTGTAGAACTTAACTGTTGAATTAGCTGTTCCGTCTTCGTTTCGGAGTTGTTCTTTGTTAGAAATATAACCGCCATTCGAAGCAAACCCATCTGTCGACGCTGGCATGTAAATTTCCTTCTGACTCCACTCTGTAACCATGTATTTCTATTTCCCTGCACCAACATCCGATTGTCCAGCCACATAAATTGTATTGTCGTTTTCATCGATGGCAAGGTTCATCGGAATGTCATTCAGATTAAAGTCACTGTTCCAACGGCCTGTCCAAACCGTTTCTCCTGTTGTATTTTTCAGTTTCTGAACTACGAAATCAAGATTGCCATCTTTGTAGCTGCTGCCGCAAATTATCGGGTTGCCACTGAGGTCAAGTTTTATTGCCGTGGCCTTGTCTTCACCGCCTTGTCCATCAAATGTCTTAGACCAAAGCATCGCACCTGATGAGCCGTTTAATTTGCGCGTGATAAAGTTTTTGTTTTCGGAGGTCATTGAAGTAAAACCACACACAACAACATCATTTGTTGAGGTCAACTCAAGGCTTAGTCCTTCATCGTCCTGATTGGAAGCACCATTGTAAGTGTGTTGCCACAGCACGTTGTACGTTGGCGAAAGTTTTATCACTTTCAAATCATAGGCTTTATTAATGTTCTTGACAGCTCCTATTACATATGTGTTGTTGTTTGCATCAATGGCCAAATCGGCAACTTTATCTATGCCTTCGTCATCGCCCTCTGTAAGTTTTACACCTAGGAATGCTCCCGAATTTACATTGAAGAAAACCGATGCCATTTTCCAATTATTGGCGGATTGTTGTGACGCACCAATAACTGAAA
>JAYSWI010000545.1:0-10569 GCA_043718125.1 Flavobacteriales bacterium | reverse complement strand
CCTAGTAATGTGTACCTAGCATTGACTATGGTGATATGAACACATTTCAATGTTTTATTGATGGTTTCATTACTTGAATTTTCCATAATGTGTGCCTGTGCATATTCGCTAATATTCTGATAAGTGTTCCTCTTATCGGAGAATACGATTGATTTTTCTTCGATATTTTTCTTTACTACTTCATTTATGGCCGTGCTATCACCATTGTACAAAACTTTCATTTTATAGTATCTGCACTGTTTAGTTAGGGCCTTCTGAAAAAGTATAATCCGATTGCTCATTATGGTTGGACAACAGTTGTATCAACGGTTGTGCCTAGAATTCGACATTATCATTTGAAACCTTTTGCACTTCTCTTGTTCAAATAGTTTGAAAACGGCTTCACTGTACTTGCCTGAAATAGGTTGACCTTTTTCTATTTGATTTCAACCTGAATTTTGATGCGTGCAAATCGGCTCTGCTGTTTTCAATTCTTCGTTAACATCTCTTTTGGCAACAATTGTCAACAACACCAATAAAGTGGTTACATCCATATAAATTCGCCACGTTTCATTAAAAAAATATTTCTCCAAACTATTTATTATCAGAAATGAATTATCAAAGACTGAATATCATCACAGGTTGGGCCTTATGGGCCATTGCGACCATCGTATTTGTTCTGACCCTGGAGCCTACAATGCCTTTTTGGGACTGTGGCGAGTTCATCGCATCGGCCTATAAGTTGGAAGTGGGACACCCACCAGGTGCTCCATTATTTATGTTGATAGCAAGATTGTTCACTGCCTTTGTGTCGCCAGAGAATGTTCCATACATGATCAACCTCATCAGTGCTTTGTCATCCAGTTTTACCGTTTTGTTTTTATTTTGGAGCATTACTCACCTTGCTAAAAAATTAGCAGATACTGACGGAACTGTTTTTTCAAAAGGAAAATTGATTGCTACAATTGGCTCTGGTGTTGTCGGTTCATTGGCCTATTGCTTTAGCGATACATTTTGGTTCAGTGGTGTGGAGGCTGAGGTTTATGCCATGTCATCGCTATTCACTGCAATTGTTTTTTGGGCCATTTTGAAATGGGAATCTGTGGTGGATGAAGGTGGCGAATTGCGCTGGATTATTCTTATCGCTTACTTGATGGGCCTTTCCATTGGTGTTCACTTGTTGAACTTGTTGGCCATTCCAGCCATTTGTTTTGTATATTATTTCAAGAAATATTCGTTCAGTTGGAAAGGTGTGGCAGCCACCGGAATGTTGTCGCTCTTTTTTGTTTGGATTATTAATTCCGGAGTCATTATTTACTTTGTAAAAATGGCCGGATGGTTCGAGCGCACCTTCGTAAATGGTATGGGATTGGCTTTTAATTCCGGTGCCATTTTTTATCTCGTATTGGTTGTTGTTCTAATTGGTTTTGGATTGTGGTACACACACAAAACCAATCGTGTGGCCATCAACACCCTCATACTTGGTGTTGGTGTGGCTATACTTGGTTATACTTCATTCGCTACTATCATCGTTCGTTCGCAAGCCAATCCTCCAATGGATGAGAACAATCCTGAAAACCTTTTCGCATTGCTTTCTTACCTCAATCGCGAGCAATATGGTGACAGGCCCTTGATGTTCGGTCAATACTTCAACACACCGCAAGACTTAGAAGAACCCTATAAGGATGGCGCAGATGTTTGGGTGAAATCTTATAGCGTTCGCGATGAGAAAAAAAACAAACTGATGCTTTCTTGCAGAGGCAAATTCGAAGCAGATCAATACATACAAAACAATAGCGATAAGCAATTGAAGCTGGTGGAAGAATACATTGAGAGTGGCGAAAAAAAAGGCAGTATTCCCAATTATGACCAACGTTTTTGTGGCTATTTCCCACGTATGCACAGCAGCCAAGGCAACCACATACCTGACTATAAAGAATGGAGCAACTATCAAAATTGGAATGATGAAAAATCAAGAGAAAAAATAGAATCCACAGAGAAAAATGTAGCGCGATATGAACAAGGACTGAACTACGCATCGCGCTCTGGACGTGTGCCACAAGGATTTCAAGAAAAGGACATCAACGGCATGGTGCGCACATTGGATAGGTTGCAACAGAAAATGATACCGGCAGTTGGTGAAGAATTTCGCTACTTCACCAGTTATCAAACCGGATGGATGTACTTGCGTTACTTCATGTGGAATTTCGCAGGAAGGCAAAATGACAGACAGGGTCATGGCGCATTCAACGAGGGCAATTGGATAAGTGGCATTACCGCAATTGACGAGCAAAGAGTAGGCAGCCGTGACAGCCTGCCGGAAATGGAAGCCAACAACAAAGGATTTAATACCTACTTCTATCTGCCGCTGATACTTGGCCTTATTGGTTTGATATTTCAATTGCTTCGTCACCCAAAAGACTTTTCTGTAATCACTCTTTTATTCTTGCTTACGGGAATGGCCATTGTAGTTTACCTCAACCAAACTCCACAACAGCCGCGCGAACGTGACTATGCTTATGCAGGATCATTCTACGCCTTCACTATTTGGATTGGCCTCGGTGTTTATGCGCTTTATTATGCAGCAGCCAACATGACTGTAAAAATGCTTGGTACACTTGCAGCCATGACTATTGGTGGATCGATGGTTATCTATGCTGTAGAAAGTGCTTCTTCCAATTCACACGCTTTCGGACTGTCACTTTTCTATATGAGCATTGTTACGGTCGCCCTTTTTGCCTTAGCTACATTACTCAATCATACAAGCAAAGGCGACACTGTTTTGAAAGGAGTCGTTTGCACATTTTTGGCACTTCCCATACCCATTCTTTTTGTGTTACAAAACTGGGACGACCATGATCGATCGCACCGCGAAACAGGTATCGCAATGGCAACAAATTATTTGCAGTCACTTGCGGCTAATGCAATCATTTTCACCAATGGCGACAACGATACTTTCCCACTTTGGTATGCGCAAGAAGTGGAAGGAATAAGGACCGATGTGCGGGTTGTGAACCTCTCACTTCTGAACACCGATTGGTACATAGATCAAATGAAACGCAAAGCATATTTGAGCGAAGCAGTGCCATTCAAAATGTTGGAACAGAAATATCGGCAAGGCACACGCGATGTGATGTTCTTAGACCCTTACGAAAAAGGAAAAGGCTTTACACCAGTGCAAATAGCTTTGGATACTTTGATGGACGACACCCGCTTTATAGACAACGGACGCAACAAAATAAACTACCTTGGAACGCATCGTTTCTCGATAGAAATTCCAACTGATGTTAGCGAAAAATATCGCAGTATGATGCACGAAGGAGACAGCCTGGTTTCAACCATCAATTGGGCCATTGCAGATGGCCGTGGCGAAGCAAAAAGTTACATCACCAAAGCTCAAATGATGGTGTTGGATCTTTTGGCAAACATGGACTGGAATCGTCCTGTTTATTTCGCAGTCACCACCGGTGGTGATGCTTATATGGGACTAGAGCGCTACTTCCAACTTGAAGGTTTGGCCTATCGCCTCACTCCTATTTTGCACAAAGCCAGCGAAAATCCAAACCTTGATGGCGGCATCGGAACGGACTTGATGTACGAAAATATGATGACCAAATTCAAATGGGGAAATATGGATACGCACAATATTTATATGGATGAAAACAACAGGCGTATGACCACCAATTTGCGTCTCCAATTCAACCACCTTGCCGAACAATTGATAGCGGAAAAAAGAAATGAGGAAGCCCTAAACGTGCTAAACAAAGCGCTCCAAGTAATGCCTGAAAAAAATGTTCCTTACGAGCAACCACAGATAATGTGGCAGGTAGCAGACTTGCTCTATCAAGCAGGCGACAGCACACAAGCCTTGCAATTGAGCAAACGTTTGCACCAATTGAATATGCAACAAGTGGACTATTATGATTCGTTGGACGAAGAGCGGCAGAGCGACCCGAACTTCACACGCGATGTGCAAACAGCATTGCAGATAAGCGACCGTTTACAAATGATGGCAAAGGAATTTGCACCCGAAGATGCGGAAGTGCAAACGATGGCAGAGGACGTAACTGGCCGCATGGAAGCCTTTGGAATAGAACCCTACGAAATGCAATTGCAAAGACGCGAACAACAAATGCAAAAGATGAGAGAACAACAGCAGTCCATGGAAGACACAGGCAAAAGAAAGCAAGGCCCAGCAGTAGTTTTGGATGACAAAGGTTTACGCAAGAAGTAAAGAAGAAGGATTTTTTCTGAGCTTTTGACAAATAGGATATTTGTCTATTTCGTGTATGAGACGATGTATGCTTGTGCCAATATAAATCAGTCCGATTTTTTTTGCAAGCCTCATACCGTTTCAGTATCGTAAAAGTCCAATCAGTTTGAGGCTGGATTGGAACAAAAGATACTCTAAAAACCATTTACCCTTTTATGTGAAAAATAGTTTTTGGACTATTATGAACTTTGAATTGGTATTGTTTCCACTGTCATGGGTTCGGGCTTCTTTGACAATAGTTCTGGTTTCAACTAGAAGGGTTTTTGTTTGCATGAGCTTTTTCCAATTGCTAACTTTTAGAAATCTCTGAAAAACTACGTAATGATAATCTGCCCTTCGCGGACTTGCCTCATGAACTCTTTCTTTTCAGGTAATGTCATGCCTTCCATTTTAGCGGCCAATTTTTCCTTTATAGCCCGAAAGAAAGCAACAGTGTCAAATGTTTTTTTTGTTTTAACTTTCATATTTCAAAAATTCTAATGGCGTGCGTATATCAATTAATGGATAACCGTTTTTTAAATTGATTGAGTTGAATTGTTTTATTTTATCAAAGTTTACAATGTGCTTGAAATTCCAACTTACTAAACAGTCAAGGCGGTTTACAGAGGCAAGAGCAATATGGTAAGCATCATTTGAACTTGCTTTGCCGAGTGCCTTTTCTGAAATGTACGTAAGTGCTAATAGTTCCACCTCAGCATCAACTTCTAAATAGCGTAAACAGTCTTTTGGAATTTTAAGTTGCACATCTTTTACATTCTGAGGTGCCAATATCAACTCTGTTTCGTTAACCTCTGACAAGTAAATCAGAAATTCTTTGGCTTCAATTCGTTCAAAAAAATTGCGTGTAGCTTCCATGAATTCCTCATCGTGATACCCACCTATTACGGAAGTGTCTATATATAAACGTGGTTGCATTATTGAAACGAATATAAGGAAAGTGATATCTTTTAATTCGAGTACATAAAGGCAGATATGAAGATTTCCGTTCTACTTCTGCCTCTATTGCTTTTTTTTTAGAGAAAAGACCCGCATATTCCATAGCGGCCAATGGTATTGCTCCGAGGTCACAAAAGTTCCAATTGCGTCCCAGAAAACTCCTTTATTCCCCAACAAAATTGGGCTTCCTTTTTTCCAAAAACGCGCTGACGCCTTCTTTGTAGTCCTCAGAATGACCACATTCTATTTGATATTTCTCTTCTAATTCAAGCTGTGCTTCCAATGTATTGTACATGGCTTTGTTCAGCGCTTTTTTTGTCAAAGCAAATCCTTTGGTGGGCATAGCAGAAAGGTATTGTGCAATCTTCATTGCTTCTTGCTCCAAAGCTTCATCGTCAAAAACGCGATAGATCATGTTCATTTTTTCAGCTTCCATTGCAGTCACTTTATCGCCCATCATCATCAGTGCTGACGCTTTCTGAAAACCTATTAGGCGTGGCAGAAAAAAGGTGCCGCCACTGTCGGGTATCAATCCAATTTTAGAGAATGCTTGAATGAAAGTAGCAGCTTGTGCGGCCACCACTATGTCGCAGCACAACGCGATGTTTGCACCCGCTCCGGCAGCCACACCATTGACAGCGGCCACCACAGGTTTGTTCAAATTGCGAATGCGCAGGATGATCGGATTGTAGTGTTCGCTTAATATTTTTTGAAGGCCGGGGCCATTGGCATCGCTGGCCTCAGCCAAATCTTGTCCTGCGCAAAATGCTTTGCCCTCACCAGTAAGAAGAATGGCGCGTACATTTTTATCCGTTTCGCATTCGTCCAATTGTTGCTGTAGTGCAAAGGCCATTTCGCGATTAAAACTATTATAGACTGTTGGTCTGTTTAATGACAAAACAGCCACTCCTCCATCCATTCGTTTTAGTATTGTTTCGCTCATGCTTATTTTTCTTTAAATCTAAAAAATGATAGATGAATTCCTCAGTCAACAAATGTCTTTTGATTCGTTTTTCTTCCACGCAAAAAACGAACTATAAGATGAACGATAAGCCCGCCAAAGGCACTCTTGATAAGTGCCCCTGCGAAAACATCATTCAATATTTCCATCCAATTGTAGAGTTCTTTATCGAGCCACAAAATACCAAAAAACACAATAATGATGTGGCCAAGAAACCACAGCATAAGTGCGGCAATCGGCTTTTGAAACAACTCCAACTCTGTGAGATAACCAACCACAATGGCTGAAAAAAGAAAACCGAAAAAGAAGCCTCCAAAAGGGCCGAACACCTTGAGGCCCGAAGTGTGATCGGCAAAAACGGGAAGGCCACAGCTACCTGCTACTATGTATAAAAACGTTGCAACGCCCCCCACCTTCCAACCAAAAGCAATGGCGCAAAACAATATGATGAAGGTCTGCAAAGTGATGGGTATTTCACCCTTGATGGAAAGCGTGATGGGAGCTACCAAACAAATGAGCAATAGAGAAACTATCAACTTAATGATAAAATCTGTGGCGAAATTTTTACTAAAAATGACTAAGCGTGTAAGCATAATAATGTGCGATAGCTTTTGTAAATTTTCTAGAATCCTAATGGTGCGATGGCTAAATAATTAGTTGCCATTACCTGCGCCACAAAAATTCGACTGCTTGATCTATTACAATTTTATTGTTCGCACGCTCGGTATCTGCCATCAATCTACTGGGATCTATTTCAATGCTTTCAATTTGTTTTATCGCCATTGGAATTTCGATGGTGTAGGTGGGGTTCACCCAATTCCAGTCCTTTTGCACGTTCCATTTTCCGTTGTAGCCATCAGCAGGTTTTTCGGCCCGCATGATGTCCAGAGCGATATAAAATGTTTCATAAGTGCCGTCTTTGTATTTCACTTCTATGTCTATGGGCATAGGCATGTCTGCTTCGCGCTGCAAGGTCACCTCTGTATTTGCCTCCTTACCCACTATCATGTTGATGGAGTAGTCAATGGTTTTGGTGCTGTTTACAAAATATTCGTTGTACCAATCGAGCTCCATTCCACTTTGTTTTTCCATCACTCTGATAAAATCGTAGCAATCTGGGTGTTTGAATTTCCAATCTGCAAAATATTTGAGCAACCCTGTTCTGAAATTAAATGTGCCCACTACATATTCCAATTGTGCCAAATAGACTTCGCCCTTGCTGTAGGCAGCAGTTCCATAAGCATGATTGGTGATGAAATGATCGGCATGTGTGTCCAAAGCTTCTTCCTTTTTTTCTTGCACAATACTGAGGTAGCCTGCATAAGCACTTTTGTGGTTGGTAGGCATGCCTTGTTTGAAGAGGTAATCGTTGGTCTCTTGAGTAGCGAAACTTGTGAAACCTTCATCCATCCAAGCAAACAAACTTTCGTTGGTGGCCAATACGCCTTGATACCAAGAGTGAGCAGCTTCATGAATGGTAACGCCCACCAAACTTGGCAGTTTTCTATTGCCCGTAATGAGGGTGGTCATCGGGTATTCCATACCTCCATCGCCACCTTGAATGATGGTGTATTGGGGATAAGGATATAGACCAAAATTTTTACTCATAAAATCAAAAGCTTTTGCTACGAGGGGTTGCATTTCTTGCCACGTCTTGCTGTATTCCTGATCCTTTTTGTAAAAAAAATGAAGCATAGGGCCGTTGGTCACTTGCAATTTATCATGCACAAAATCTGGATCAGCAGCCCAAGCAAAATCGTGAACGTTTTGCGCCTTGAATTTCCAAGTCAATTTTCCTCCTTCCTTGCGTCTTATTTTGGGATCGGCATCAGCATAACCACATCCTATTTCTGTAGAATTTTGTAGCACACCGGTGCCACCAATCACGTATTTATTGTCGAGTGTGATGTTTACTTCAAAGTCGCCCCACACACCATAGAACTCGCGCCCCACATAAGGATTGGCGTGCCAGCCATGTGCGTCATACTCGCACATTTTAGGATACCATTGTGTCATGCTGTAATCAATTCCTTCCGTGTTGTTTCTTCCGCTTCTTCTGATCTGCACTGGCACTTGGCCGGCAAATTCCATTTCGAATATCGCTTTTGCACCAGGTGCTAAAGGCTTCTCTAATTTCACTTCCAAGATGGTTTCATTCTCAAAAAATTTCAACACCTTTCCATCCATTTTTAGAGATTGAATGTGAAGATAACCTTGCTCTTCGGTGGTGAGGATAGAGATGCGATCCGCCACTCTGGAATCCGGGTCTTCTATAGTGCGCGAACGTATGTCCATGACGCTGCCCGGCTGGAAAGCATTGAAGTAAAGGTGATAGAAAACTTTTGTAATAACGTCAGGTGAATTATTGAAATAGCAAAGCGTTTGCTTTCCGGTATATTGATGCGAAATGTGATTGAGATCAACATCAATTTTATACTCAGCGCGCTGCTGCCAGCGTTGAGTATAAGCTAAGTGCGATGCGAGTATTATGGCTGCTATTAGAAATGTTTTTTGCATGTTTCTATTTTAAAAAAAAATGAACGGGCGAATGTAAATGTGTTGTGTGGTTTGTCATTGAACATGAGTTACGTCTTCGTTGGGCAAATAATGTGGTTTGTCTTTTTTTTGTTTCGAGCATAAGGGTTTGAAACCCTACTTTTCATCAAGCCATTCAACCTTGTGCATACACCTACTTACTTTCGCCCACATGGCAGAGATTACAAAATCGGAATTGGACTTCAACAAGAATGAAGATAAAATGATGCAGCTTGTGGACACCCTCCATCGCAAATTAGAAATGGTATATGAAGGTGGCGGTAAAGAGCGTATTGCCAAAGAACATGCTAAGGGAAAAATGAGTGTGCGCGAACGTGTAGAATATTTGTTGGATGCCCATTCAGATAGGATTGAGATTGGTGCTTTGGCGGCTCACGACATGTATGCAGAGCATGGTGGATGCCCGGCTGCAGGCGTTGTGGTGGTGCTTGGTTATGTTCAAAAAAGACTTTGCATAGTGGTGGCCAATGATGCTACAGTGAAAGCCGGTGCGTGGTTTCCCATGACGGGGAAAAAGAATTTGAGGGCGCAGGAGATTGCGATGGAAAATAGAATACCCATCATTTATTTGGTGGACAGTGCCGGAGTTTTTCTTCCTATGCAAGATGAGATATTTCCTGATAAAGAGCATTTCGGAAGAATATTTAGAAACAACGCCATCATGAGTTCGCGCGGCATTCCACAGATAGCTGCCGTGATGGGCAGTTGTGTTGCAGGAGGTGCGTACTTGCCCATCATGAGTGATGAGTCTATTATAGTTGATAAAACAGGTTCTATTTTTCTGGCCGGATCATACCTGGTGAAAGCTGCGGTGGGCGAGGACATAGACAACGAAACTTTGGGTGGAGCAACCACCCAGACAGCAATCAGCGGTGTTTGCGATTACAAAGCAACTGATGATAAGGACGCTTTGGATAAGATAAAAAGCATTTTCGGCAAGATGGGAAAGACCTCGCCAGATGCCGGATTTGATAGCATAAAAAGTGAAGAGCCGCTGTATGACGCGAAAGAATTGTATGGCATTGTGCCCGAGGACAGATCGAAGCCTTATGATGTTTACGAAGTGATCAAACGCATTGTGGACAAGAGCGAAATAGACGAATACAAATCTGATTTTGGAAAAACTATTATTTGTTGTTATGCCCGAATAGGCGGCTACGCAGTGGGCATAGTTGCCAACCAAAGGCTCACAGTAAAAAGCAAAAAAGATGGGATGCAACTTGGTGGTGTTATCTACAACGATAGTGCAGATAAGAGCGCAAGGTTTATGATGAATTGCAATCAGAAAAACATTCCCTTGGTGTTCCTGCAAGACGTTACAGGCTTCATGGTAGGCTCGCGCAGCGAACACTCCGGCATCATCAAAGATGGAGCAAAAATGGTGAATGCGCAAAGCAACAGCGTGGTGCCCAAGTTTACGATCATCATGGGCAACAGCTACGGTGCTGGCAATTATGCAATGTGTGGCAAGGCTTATGATCCGCGCCTGATAGTGGGTTGGCCCACAGCCCAAGTGGCAGTGATGGGTGGAGCGCAAGCTGCCAAGGTTTTGTTGCAAATAGAAATAGCCAGCATGAAAGCCAAAGGCGAAGAGATTACCACCGAGCGCGAAAACGAATTGTACAACAAAATAAAAGACCGATACGACTCACAAATTTCGCCCTACTACGCAGCGGCTAGGCTATGGCTGGATGGAGTGATTGATCCTAGCGATACGCGCTTATGGTTAACAATGGGCCTCGAAGCAGCAAGCCATGCACGGGCAGAAAAAGCCTATAATGTTGGTGTTATTCAAACTTGATGAATTGTATGTGATGTAGTGTTGCAATGGCATCATGGCCTCGCATTAAGAATTTTGAGTTAC
>JAYSWI010000544.1:0-10584 GCA_043718125.1 Flavobacteriales bacterium | reverse complement strand
AACGCAACGGTGCTTTTTGCGGTATTCATTTCGAGTTGCAGTTTGTAATTGCCATCGGCCAGTGTGCTGATGTCCAAGAAATATTGGTGGTATCCTTTGGGGACACCTTCGTCTTCCAGATCAATCACCATTTTTCCAGTTATATCAAATACGTGCAAAACAAGATCACCTGCTGTGGGTGTGACGAAGCGGACAAACATCCTGTCGTCTCCGGGGTTGGGATAAGGTGGGAAAACTTCTAGTCCTGAATCTTCCAACGGCTTGCAATATTGATTGTCGGTAAGGTTAGTTTCTGTAAACTCAATGGGTGAAGTTTCTGCCATCATGCATACGTAAGGAAACTGCTGCCCTTGCAGTTGCATGTATGCATTAAAAACATAAGTTATGGCATTGGATGGCAACAAGGTTCCATTCCATACCTCCAACACAGGTGCATTGTTTCCTACTTGATAGCTCAAAATGAGTTGGTCTATTTTGACATTCCCCGTGTTGATCAACTGCATTGTTATCTGCTGTCCGAAATCCGTTTGGGTGCATTGCACAGTTTGTATCATCACATCCAAAATAGGTTTGGAAATAGTGATTATTTGGCCTGTGGTATCGCGACATCCAGCAGTGCTGATGGCTACAAGCTGTGTATAAGCAGTGCCGGTCAATGTAAAAACATGCAAGGGGTTGTACTCAGAACTTTCATAAGTATCACCAAAAAACCAATACGCATCTGTTGCTCCTGTGGACTCATTGATGAATTGACAATCAAATGGAGCTTCGCCAATTTCCGGTTCAAAAGAAAAATTGGCAACTGGAATAGGCCATACCGGAATTTGTTGTTGCACAGTTGAAGTGCAACCATTTTCTGTAGTAGCAGATAGTGAAATGGGGTGTAATCCAACGTCAGTAAAAATGATTTGAGGATTTTCAACTTCATAAAAACTTTCATTGATGTCCCAATACCAAGTGATTACAGAATCGCCAATTGAGGCGGTCGAGGTATTGTCCAATTGATACAATTGATCTACGCAAGCATTGCCCACAGTAAAATCTGCATTTGGCAAATTAAAGATGACGACCTCTTGTGTGAGTGTATCGCGGCATCCATTGATGGCGTTGGCTATCAGCGTTACTTCATATCCATTTGCTTGCGCAAAGAAATGCGCAGGATTTG
The DNA here is from genome assembly GCA_043718125.1 of Flavobacteriales bacterium. Taxonomy (GTDB): domain Bacteria; phylum Bacteroidota; class Bacteroidia; order Flavobacteriales_D; family Sanyastnellaceae; genus JANNVZ01. The sequence goes on along the minus strand of JAYSWI010000544.1, from coordinate 9,419 downwards.
GTTGTGTAGAGCCAGTGCCATCGCCAAAATTCCAAGCATAATTAAGAATCTCGCCACTTTGTGTATCGTCCACTTGTTGGGCGAAATTGGCGAGTGCCCCAACACAAGTATTGTCCACAACAAACGCAACCGTGGGGGATCCAAGTACAATGACGGCTTGCGAAATTTCATCGGTACATCCATGCTCCGTAGTGACTTCCAAAAACACATTTTGAAATCCGCTTTCAGGCAATAACGCTTGCACATTTTGTCCTGCATAAAAGGCCCCGTCAATGAGCCATTGCCAAGAAGTAATTTCACCTTCAGGACTTACTGAGGTGTCGTCAAAATCAATAGGTGCGTTGTTGCAAGCAATCGATGTAATAAATTGTGCTATTGGCTTTTGATAGATATGAATGGTTTGTAAGAATGTTTGGCTGCAACCCTCCACAGTAGTAGCGACAAGCGTTACTTCAAAATTACCTGCGGTGGTGTATGTATGCGCAACGTTTTGCCCAGCAGCATTTTGTGCATCACCAAAGTCCCATTGCCAAAGAGCGATGTTGGACAAGGACATGTTATTTGCGGTGAAATTGGTTGTTGCATCTTGGCAGGCACCTGCCATGTCAAACGAAATTTCAGGAGCCAATCCTATTACTTCGATGTGAATGGTATCGCGCATCACACAATTATTTTCGTTGGTGGCTTGCAGCCAATAATCGCCACTGTTATTTATGGTGATGCTCTCTGTTTCTTCATTGGTGCTCCATAAATATTGCAAATTTTCAAAAGGTAAAATGAGTCCTATGTTGTTGCCATCGCATAGGTCGAGGTTGTTTCCCAACGTTGCGCTTTCCGAAAATGTGTCCACATCGATCTGAAAAGAAATGTTTGAAGTGCAACCCACGGTGTCAGAAACCGTGAGGCTGTAATCACCTTGCAATTCGATACTCACTGTTGACTCGAAAGTGCTGTTGCTCCAGGCAAAAGTGTAGTCACTTTCGCTCAAAGCGGTGTCCCAAACAAATGAATCATCAGAACAAATCAATGTATTTGGGATATTCAAAATACCGGGATAAAAAACAGCAACCGTGTCATAAAACGAACGGCCAAAGGTGTCTGTTACGCGAAGGGTATGCAGGCCTTCTTCATCGACATGGATGCATTGCGAATTGTCGGCATTGTTCCATTGATAAGACTCAAATCCATCTAGTGCGCAGAGGAGGGTGTCACAAAAACTATAAGGAAGATTTATGTCATTGAGAGCTACAAATTCAGGTGCATATTTATCTGCCAGATAATTCTCAACAAGAGCAATATCCGACTCACCAAGAGCAATGTTATAGATGATCACCTCAGCAATTTCGCCCCACCAAGTTCTACCATAAATGTTCGACTCCATGGTGAGGTGTGTGGCGTTTACTGGGCCTGTTGTTACAAGCGAACTAATACAAAACGTGTTTGGAAAAGTGGTTTGTGTTCCATCTATTGATTGCATATTTAACCTTGTAGATCCACTATGAACAGCGGAGTCTGAAAAGTTAGCGTCCCAAAATTCTTCAGTGTTTCCACGCAAGTATGACAGCCCTCCAGTCCAACCCAACAAGGGCCGAGGTGGTACACCTGTGGCCGCAGGATTCTCCCGCATTACCCAAAAAACAGTTCTTACATCACCGATAAGTGGGAACTCCAAAAAATCTTCTATCCCATCAAAACTAATTGCAGGAAACTCATTGATGGCGCTGTTCATCAAGGTGGGTCGAATCACATCAAACTGCGAGGTGCAATGGTTGTTGTTTCCACTTTGGTCGTCCCATTGGGCCACATAATTCCCGTTGAGGGTGATACCCGAATCGGCCCGTACCCACATTTGAACACCTCCTATGTCTAAAGGACTAAACTGACAAAAACTAAAAATGCTTTGTGCACACACAAGCACAAGAACAATTGAAAACCTGATAATGAAGTTGCACATAGACATGTAAGCCGTGAAAGTAGGAGCAAGCGTACTAATACATTCTTGCTACTTCTAGCTTTTTCAACATTTCAATTCTTATTTCGATTCCGGTTAGAATTGTTATTTCTCAAAAGCGGATTTTTACATCACAACTCAAAAGGCAACTTCAACACTCCAACGTGTAGAACCGAAAATAAAATGCTGCCCATCGCAACATTCGCATTCTAGTTTTGGTACAAGGCAATTCGCGTTCAATTCGCTTATGTATAAACTATACACCATCTTCATATTCCTTTTGTTCGTAACCACTTCGGCTACTGCACCCACTCAATCGTTGCTACCCGATGACGACACTGTGGCTTTGGTAAGAGCCAATTATCTATGGCAGTTTTCTAACTATAACAATTGGCCGGCAGAAACAAAAAAAGGTAAATTTTTTGTTGGAATCATTGGTGGCCCAAACGTGTATGATGCCATGTCCGAAAAATATGGTACTAAACCTATTGGAAGCCAAACGATGGACGTATTGAATTTAGTGGACATCCCAGTGAATCAAAACATGCACATTTTGTTCATTGACAAATCAAAAAAATCGGAGCTTGCAAAGGCCGTGAAAGAATTGAAGGACAAAAACACTTTGATCATAACCAATTGGGATGGTGCTATTGGCGCAGGTTCCAATATCAATTTTAAAAATATAGATGGTGTAATGCGCTATGAGCTTGACAAGAAATCAATGGAGGATAAAAAAATAACTCCTGGTACAAAAATTTTACAATGGGCTATATGACGAGAATAATATCACTCCTTGTAGTTATGTTATTTGGGCTTTGTGCTTTTGCGCAGAACAACCCACTTACTAACGAAGCAGCAAAGCTTTGTCAGAATAAACAATTGGATGCAGCAAAAGAAAAAATTGCTGCTGCGCTTGAGAATGAAGCGGAAAAAAATCAGCCATACACCTCGTATGTGGCTGGATTTATTTATAAAGAATGTTACAAAGAGTGGGAGTCGAAAAAACGCGATAGCCCATATCGTGAGCAGGCAGCTCAATATTTTTTAAAAGCATTGGAACTTGACAAAAAACGCGAACACAATAGCAACATAAGAACAGGCCTAAAGTTTCTTGCATCCACCTATTTTAATGATGCCCTTATGCGCACCCGCGAGTTTGATGAAGCAAACGAAACAGAGCCAGAGAAATATTACAACCACTTTAGAAAGCTAATGCGTTCAGCCGAGCCAGGTTGCGATTTGGATGCGCAAGACAAAGATTACCATCAGCAGATGGCGCAACGCTATTTCGATTTGTGGCAGATAAATGTGGACAAAAACGAATTGCCCGAAAAGGCATTGAAGCATTACAATGATGCTATCATGGCTGATTCCACGGACTGTATGATATATTACAACATTGGTGTACTGCAATACAACCGAGCGGTTTTTTTGTATCGAAGCATAGGACCAGAAACTGAAATATTCGATCTCATCGACATTCAAACAAAGGCTTCCGACCTGATAAAGAATAAAGCAATGTTGGTGATGAAAAAGGCGGATGCAATTTGTCCTAATCACGCTGAAATATTGAGCGGACTGCTATCGATGAACAAGGCTTTGGAGCGCGAAACAGACATAGAATATTTTAAAGAAGAAATAGCACGCCTCATTGAAGAGGGAAAAATGAGAAGTTTAATTCCACCCAAAAAGATGTAGCTGTTATCAAGCCCTATCATGTATTCACCCTATCATAAATCTCTTCGCGGGAATCGCAATGTGTATATCATCATTGCGATGATTTTTTGTCTTTTTAATGGACCCATTTGCTACTCAATCTCTGAAATAGCGGATAGCCTCCAGAAGCCATATTCCTTTATAGCTGCACAACTTTGTCAGAATAAAGAGATGGAAGAGGCCAAACAACAAATTGAATTGGCCATTGCCGACAGCGCAGAATCTTTGGACATGTACACTTGGTATGTGCGTGGCTTTATTTACAAGGAAGAATACAAATTGGCGCAGACAAGCGATACTCAAAGTGCCAGCAGAGAAATTGCGGTGGCATCCTTTCTAAAAAGCAAGGAAATTGCAAATAATGATGATGAGATAACACTCAACCACAACACCGCACTGAAGTACTTGGCATCCACTTATTACAACGATGCACTGCGCGCTGCAAGCAGTTTTGAAATAGCAGATGAGAAAAAGTGTGAGGCCCTTATGGCGCGTTTTTATTCGTTGATGAGTGGCATATCACCAGCTAAGGATTTCTTGACCGAATACAATGAATTTTATACCGCAAAGGCACAGAGATTTGTCAGCCTTTGGAGCTTTAACAATGAGAACAACGACCTGTTCAACAGTGGCGTTGAAAACTATTTATTGGTCATGACTTTAAATCCCAAGGAATGCAACACCTATTACAATTTGGGTGTGCTCTATTACAACAAGGTAGTTTATGAATTCGGAAAAAATCCATCCAATTTGGAACAATTGTCTTATTGGATTGGTAAGTCAAACGAATACTTTGATGAGGCCACCATCTTATGTCCTACACAAGAAATGTTGCAAGCCATTCAACCCGCAAAGGAGCTGTTCAATTCATTGCTGCAAAATGAAATGAAGGGGCAAAAAAATTAAAAAAGCAACGTGTCATTTCGTTTCAGCATATCGCGCAGAATAGCTTTGGGTTTCGGCCTTTTCATCTTGGTAGTTGGAGTGGTTTTCTACATCACCAACAACACATTGAACGAAAGCAGAGAGATAAACAATCGAATCAATAAAGTATATGCACCTTCGCTCAAAGCGTTGGAAGAATTGGACAACCAATTGGTGCGCACACAACAATTGATGAAGCGCTGGAGCATGGTTCAAATACGGGATGATGACCGCGATAGAACCGAGGTGTCTAATATGTGCGAACAAAAAATTCCGGCACAACTCAAGTTGATAAAAATGCTTTCAGTCAATTGGGAGCCAACCGATACTTTGAGATTCAAAGAGCTGAATAATCACTTCGAAAATCTCAATATTGCCTATTCAGAAATTAGAAAATTACTACACAGTTTCGAAAGTTATTTGGATCCTATGAGCTCCATGATGGCTGAGGATTACTTTATGGATGGTGGACTTATTAGTTCTGAAAGCGAAGTGGTGAATGAAAAACTACAAGGCATCCTTATCAGTCAGCGCAATGCAATGAACGTTGAGATTGATTTGATGAACAAATCGTTTGACAAATTGAGGTCGCTACTAGTGAATATCGCCTTGGGGGTTTTAATAGCGGGCTTGCTCATCGGATTTTTCACAACCAGATCCATCGTACGTCCTGTAAACTCATTAAAGAACAAACTCACCAATCTTTCGCTTGGTATTTATTCAGTACACACCACACGTGTTGGTAACGATGAGGTAGGCGATATGGCAAAGGCGGTGCATCGTCTTATCACCAATTTCGAAAAGACCAAAGAGTTTTCTTTAAGTGTGGGTTCGGGCCATTTCGATGTTCCATTTAATCCACTATCGGAGCATGATGAACTTGGGCACGCACTGATCCGAATGCGAGATGATCTGGCCTCGTACCGCAACCAAATGGAAGAAAAAGTGAACTCACAAACGGTAGAAATTAGAAATCAAAAAGCCGAAGTGGAACAGCAAAGGGAGAGAATGACAGAACTCTACACCGACCTGCAGAGCAGCATCACCTACGCCCAGCATTTGCAAGAAACGATATTGCCAAGTGACCATGTAGTGCGCGAAATGTTTGCTGAAAATTTTGTGCTATTCAAACCAAAAGCCACCGTCAGTGGCGATTTTTATTGGTTCAAAACCAAAGGGAATAAGAAAATGTTTGCCGCTGCAGACTGCACGGGGCACGGAGTTCCTGGCGCATTCATGAGTTTGATAGGACACAACGTACTGAGCCAATCGAGCAAAGTATATAACCGTGCTGCAGACATTCTCAATACAGCCAATCGCCTTTCTACCGAAATAATGCGCAGCAATGAAAATGATAAATTCATGCGCGATGGAATGGATATTTCATTTTGCATTTTTGATGAAGAAACGATGCAACTTGAATTTAGCGGAGCGCATAACTCCGCCTATATCGTGCGCAAAGGCGAGCTCTTCGAATTGGAAGCAGAACCATTTAGTATTGGCACTTATGCCAACAACGAAAAGGAATTCACCAATCAAATATTTGATCTAAAATCTGGTGATTGCATTTACCTCTATAGCGATGGCTATGCAGATCAGTTTGGAGGGCCAAGAGGCAAAAAATTCATGAAAAGACAACTGCGCGAAAAGTTGATAGAAATATCTGAAATGCAATTGGACGAACAGAACAAAATACTGAATAGCCTGTTCGATGAATGGCGCGGAACAATGGAACAAGTGGACGATGTATTGTTGCTAGGCGTGCGGGTTTAGGCTCAAATAGAAAGGTTCAACATGCCATTATGTTGAACCTTTCTAAAACTTCATATTTCATTCTTCTATGATGGTGTAAACATTTGGTGATCGATCACATAAGTGTCCACAGGATTGACACAAAGCACAGGTATTTGAGCATCGTTGGTTATTATTTGTTGCTCGTAACTGCTGCTGAAAATGCTCATAAAACTGGCATCGAAAAAATTCATAATACAAATAAGATCCGCTTCAATAGCAGCGGAATATTTGAGCAAAGCAGAAACAAATCCTCCTGTTTTTGCTTCAGTAATTTCAACATCATAGGGGATATCCTTTTCATTGAAATATTGCTTGGCAAAAATGATATTGCGATCCAATTGATTCTGTAAAAATTCGTCTGTCTCGCCTGGAGAAATAAGATGCACCTTACTTCCAAAATACTTGGCCATATCAGCCACCAAACTGAGTTTTTGTTTGGTCTCTTTGTGCAAATCAAGTGGCACAACTAGTTTGTGATAGCCATGCGGGCGTATGGGTCGTTCCTGAACAATAATGAAAGGAACCATGCTCTCTGTTACAATCTTTAGAGCGCGACTTCCGGTTAGAAATTGCATTCCGCGCAAGCCATGTGTTCCCATGATTATCATGTTCGCATCGATCTCCGAAGCCACTTTGTCAATGTCTTCAAATATGGTTCCAATGCGTGCGATGGTGGATACGTTTACTCCTGTTTCGCGCAGTGTTAAATCTCGCAAGTTGTCCAGTTTCATCTTGGCTTCTGCAATGCCCTTTTTATTGTCAATGATGTGCACCACCTGAATGTCGGCATCAATGGTTTTTGCAACCAAAAGTGCGTGCTCCAATGCGTTGTCGCTCACCTTGGTAAAGTCCGTTGGTACGAGTATGATTTTGTCTGTTGCCATAATATTTCTTTAGGTTTTATGTGGTTTCAAATCTAATTCTATCGTTCACATTTCTTACAATAGAAATTTAAGTGCCGCTGTTCTGAACAATTCTGGGGCATCGGCATGTACCCAATGTCCTGAATCTGCAATGGTTTCGAATGTTGCATAGGGCACTTGATCATCTATTGAGGCTATATCCGAATCCAAAATATAGTTGCTCTTTTCGCCCCGAATGAAAAGTGTTTTGGTTGCTATTTTTTCCGAACTGATGGGTTTAGTTAGTTCATTTTTATTTTCAAAAATGGAAACTAAGTTGAACCGCCAAGCCAATTTTTCATGCGCTTTCCAATGCATATTCTTGATCAGAAATTGACGGGTGCTTTCATCTTTAATAAACATGGAAAGCCTTTCCTCGCCAACTTTTCTACTCTCGCAATTTTTAATATCTACGGCAAACAAAGCTTCAAAAATCTGATCATGCTGTGGTAAATATTTTTTAAGTCCCATGTCGACCACTATCATTTTTTCTATCAGAAAAAAGTGTGATTGCGCCAGACGAAGAATTACTTTTCCTCCCAAGCTGTGACCTATAAGCAACACATCGCGAAGTTTTTCTTCAGCCATTAGCTCCACTATATCATCCGCTAGGCAATCGAAATTGAAAATGGAACTGTGTGGCGAATGACCATGATTGCGCAAGTCAATCAAATAAACTTTGAAGTGTTTTGCAAATTCTTTGGCGTGTGAGTTCCAATTGTCGCTACTGCCAAATAGGCCGTGGAGAATAAGAAGTGGTTGGCCTTCACCCAGTGTTTTGAAAAACAATTTCATACCTCTCGAAGTTGGTGCTTGTAAATGTTTACAGCATTGTCTAATCCTACGTAAAGTGCTTCGCTGATGAGGGCGTGGCCAATGGATACTTCTAAAAGATTGGGAACATTCATTGCAAAATATCGAAGATTCTCTAAAGACAAATCATGACCCGCATTGACCCCAATAGAAAGTTCTTCGGCACGCATTGCAGCGTTTACATAAGGTCTGATTGCCTCTTCTCGGTTTGCAACAAAATGCGAAGAATAATCTTCGGTATATAGTTCTATGCGATCGGTGCCGGTGTCTTTTGCTGCGTTCACCATTTCCACATTTGGGTCTAAAAAAATGGAAGTGCGAATTCCATTGCGCTTCAATTCATTGATTAGTTCTTTAAGAAACAATTTATTTTTAATGGTGTCCCAACCGGCATTGCTGGTCAAAACCTCAGGCGAATCAGGAACTAGTGTGACTTGTGCCGGTTTTATTTCCAACACCATTTTCATAAAAGCATCATTTGGATAGCCTTCAATATTGAACTCCGTGGTAAGCACTTTTGATAGCGCATACACATCGCTAAACCTTATGTGTCGCTCATCCGGGCGGGGATGAACCGTTATGCCATCCGCACCAAAACGCTCTATGTCTAAAGCTGCCTTAACAACATCGGGCATGTTGCCACCGCGAGCATTGCGAAGGGTTGCTATTTTGTTGATGTTTACACTAAGTTTTGTCATTGCCTTTTTCTAATTCAATTTTTGAAGGCGCAAAGAAAATCTGTTTGGAATATTTATTCTTGACAGAATTGAAATCTGATTCAAACAAAAAATGATGAAGTGTCGCTACAATTAGTTGAAAATATATTTTGTATTGAAGTACAAAATGGTTGTTAGTATTTGAAGTGTTTTTTGTGAAATATTCTTTCATATTCAAAACAACTTTAGCTCGGTTAAAATTCCCTATTGAACTTTGGATAAATCGCGCATAAATCTTTTGTTGGTGGACGACCACAGTATCGTGACCGATGGCATCAAGGCATTGTTGACCAATGTGACCGATATAGAAATAAAAGGAGCGGCCAGCAATGGGAAAATGGCTTTGGAAATGCTTCGTTTGTTGAAAGTGGATGTGGTGCTGATGGACATTGACATGCCCGAAATGAATGGCATAGATGCCGTAAAGCAGATAAAAAAGGAGATGCCAGACATCAAAATAATCATGCTTACGATGCACGATGAAAAGGCCATGATCCGGCAGATGAAGGATTTAGGTGCAGATGGATATTTGCTGAAAAATTCTCCCAAAGCAGAATTGGTGCACGCCATTCGCAATGTGATGGATGGGCTTGAACACTACAG